>CAYLSW010000020.1:0-18908 GCA_964386145.1 uncultured Lentimicrobiaceae bacterium
CATGCTTGCATGGGGTGCAAGTGGTCGCAGGTTCGAGTCCTGCCACTCCGACAAATCAACAGGGGGATTACTCCCCCACTCTCTTGCATCACCAGTCGGACATGCTTTTGTGCTTGATAGTTACTGATGTTGCCTGGTAATCAGGACTTATTAATATTTTTTATCCAGATTCAGAAATTGCCATGTAAAGCAGTATGGGTTCCGGATTAATTTGGGGTTACTTTTTATTTCTACTTTAGTTATCCCAACAGTTCCCGCAGCAAATCTTCGGTTTTACTCAGTCCGACTACCGCAATTTTATAACGACCGGCATCAAAGCCCTTCAGGTTGAATTTGGAGATGATGATTTTTTCAAATCCCAGCTTGTCAGCTTCGAGAATACGGTTTTCGACATGGGTCACCGCTCGAATCTCTCCCGAAAGGCCCACTTCGGCAGCAAAACAGACATTGTTTTCAATGGCAATATCTTCGGAAGAGGAGAGAATGGCGGCCACAACAGCAAGATCAATAGCCGGATCATCCACGCGAATACCACCGGCAATATTCAGAAAAACATCTTTGCTTCCCAACCTGAATCCGCTTCTCTTTTCCAGCACGGCCAACAGCATGCTCATACGACGCAGGTCGAAACCGGTGGAGGAACGCTGTGGTGTGCCGTAAGCAGCATTGGTAACCAATGCCTGTGTCTCAACCAGCATAGGGCGCTGACCTTCTATCATAGCAGCAATGGCTACGCCACTCGTGGCTTCATCGCGTTGCGAAAGCAGCACTTCGCTGGGGTTACTCACTTCGCGTAGCCCACCGGTGTGCATCTCAAAAATTCCCAACTCGGAAGTGGAGCCAAAACGGTTTTTCATGGAACGTAAAATCCGAAAACCGTAATGACGGTCGCCTTCAAATTGTAGTACCGTATCCACCATGTGCTCCAGCACTTTCGGGCCTGCAAGATTACCCTCTTTGGTGATGTGGCCAATGAGCAATACAGGCACATGGGTAGTTTTGGCAAAACGCATCAACTCGCCGGCAGTTTCGCGAATTTGTGAAATGCTTCCCGGAGACGATTCCAACGCATCAGTATAAAGTGTTTGAATAGAGTCAATTATCAAAATATCAGGCTCCAGGACATCAATTTGTTTAAAAATATCGGTAGTGAATGTTTCATTGAGAATAAAACAGGAATCGTTGGCTATCCCGATGCGGTCGGCACGCATCTTTATCTGTTGCAGGCTTTCTTCTCCGGAGACATACAATATGCGTCTTCCATGCATATTCAATGCAGTTTGCAACAAAAGCGTGGACTTTCCGATACCGGGTTCTCCGCCAATGAGCACCACCGAACCGCTCACCAGTCCGCCGCCAAGTACGCGGTTCAACTCCCCATTGCGCGTATCAATACGTTCTTCTCTTTCAGAAGTAATCTGCCCGATGGAAACCGGCCGGGGTTTCTTCTCCCCTTTTTTTATGCCGTGTTTTTTATCGTCTGTCTTGCTGACGACCTCTTCCACAAAGGTATTCCATTCGCCACAGGCCGGACATTTCCCTAACCATTTGGAAGCCTGGTATCCACAACTCTGACAAGAAAAGGTTGTTTTTGTTTTTGCCATGTTACAAAATTAGAAAAAATGGGGATTGTGAGGGGGATAAGAATCAAACAGTTGTCAAACAATGATCAGGCAGTGGCTAAACTAAGAATCAGGCAGAGATCGGGGACAAGACATGCCATCTCACATCTTGCATTGTCGTTCTCCCAATCACATAAGTTTTATCTTTGCAAATAATTTTAAAGGAAAATCGATGCAGCAGTTGAGTGAACAGGAGATCGTCAGGCGTAATGCTTTGGACGAACTAAAGAATTTAGGTATCAATCCTTATCCACAGGCAGCGTATGAAGTAAACGCTTATGCAAAAGAAATTCTGGAGCAGTTCCCGAAGGACAACAGCCTTTTCAGGAAGGTGAGCCTGGCGGGCCGGATTATGAGTCGCCGGATTATGGGAGCCGCTTCTTTTACCGAACTCATGGACTCCACAGGTCGTATTCAACTCTATTTTAAACGCGATGATATATGCCCGGGTGAAGATAAGACCATGTATAACAAAGTATTTAAACGGTTGCTCAACATGGGCGATTTTATCGGGATAAAAGGTTTTGTCTTCACCACCAAAATGGGTGAAATTACAGTGCATGTTACGGAGTTTACGGTACTGGCCAAGTCGCTGCGACCGTTGCCTGTTGTGAAAGAAAAAGATGGCCGGATTTACGATGCTTTTACCGATCCCGACCAGCGTTACCGTCAACGTTATGTAGATTTGGTGGTTAACGAGCAGGTGCGCGACATTTTTATAAAACGGGCACAGGTGCTGCGTTCCATGCGTGAGTTCCTGAACGGGAAAGGCTATCTTGAGGTGGAAACACCTATTTTGCAGCCTATTCCCGGAGGGGCTGCGGCACGTCCGTTCATCACTCATCACAACGCGCTGGACATTCCACTTTACCTGCGGATTGCCAACGAACTTTATCTGAAACGGCTGATTGTAGGTGGCTATGAAGGTGTTTTTGAATTTGCCAAAGACTTCCGCAACGAAGGTATGGACAGGTTTCACAACCCGGAGTTTACACAGATGGAGATGTACGTGGCCTACAAAGATTACCTTTGGATGATGGAAACCACCGAAACGATGGTGGAGAAAATTGTCCGCGACCTGCATGGTACGACCAAAATTCAGGTAGGTGAAAATACCATTGACTTCAAAGCGCCTTTCAAACGCATCAGCATCTTGGATTCTATCAAAGAAAATACAGGCATCGACGTGAGTGGTATGAATGAGGCAGGGCTGCGTGAGGTTTGCAAAAAACTTGAGATAGAAACCGATCCTTCCATGGGGAAAGGAAAATTGATTGATGAGATTTTCGGTGAGAAATGTGAAGGCAATTACCTCCAGCCCACCTTCATCACCGATTATCCGGTGGAGATGTCGCCACTGTGTAAACGTCACCGCGACAATCCCGAGCTCACCGAACGCTTTGAGCTGATGGTCAATGGCAAAGAGCTGGCCAATGCCTATACGGAGCTGAACGACCCTATTGACCAGCGACTTCGTTTTGAAGAGCAGGCAAAGTTGGCCGAAAAAGGGGATGACGAAGCCATGTATATTGATTATGATTTTCTCCGTGCGCTGGAATACGGGATGCCTCCCACTTCAGGTATGGGTATAGGCATCGACCGGCTGGTGATGTTGCTTACCAACCAGTCTTCCATTCAGGAAGTGTTACTTTTCCCGCAAATGCGACCGGAAAAACCGATTAAAACTTACGGTCCCGAAGACTTTGTGGCAGCAGGTGTTGATGCTGCATGGGCAGAACACATGATAAAAGCGGGATTCCCCAAACCCGAAGATATGGCTGGCATGAAGGCTACTGCCATTCTGCAAAAGCTCAATGGCTACCGTAAAAAAAACAAACTCGTTATTCCACCAGTTCAGGTAGAAGAAATTGAGCAGTGGCTGGAGAAGATGTGATAATGCAGCTTTTGAGATATGTGGTTTTTTACTTCTTTCCATCGTATTTCAGGCGGGATAATTTCTAATATACATAAAATAATTTTCGTGGTGAAGCGTTTGCTTTCCAATATCTTTTTATAATTGTACTTTTTTATCATGCAAAAATGAAGGTAATCTCTTTTATTCTTTTATTGGTACTTACATCCCTGACAAACCTGTCAGCTCAGGTAATGGGCAGGATGAATCAAACAGAGCATTTAGAGTATTGGGAAGGGACTGTGAAATTCGGCCCCTCTGTTTTTATGGGTGACATAAAGTATTACCGCATAGTTCCGGCAAAGAGTGAATGGCGTTTTGCTACAGGGGTTTCATTTGGCCGGCGTTTTTCAGCGCTTCTCGGTCTTCGTGGAACTGCATTGATGGGAAAATTGGCCGGAAGACAAAAGACAGGAGATCATCGTTTGGAAAGCCGTTATTACGAGATCAACATGAGCGGCATCCTTTATCTTGATAATCTTTTCGGGGAAAACCGATTCGACCGTTTTATACAGCCCTATATGGTGGCAGGGATAGGGCTTGTTTATTACAATTCCAATTTATACACCCTGGCCCCAGGCCAGCTGGTGAAAAACAGCGGGAACAAAACCGAAGGACTTTTGCTGTTGGGACTCGGCATTGATTTCCGTCTGAACAGCCAGTGGTCTGTTTCTGCCGAATCGGCCAACCGTGGTATCAATTCCGACCATATGGATTTATGGGTATCCGGATACCCATACGATGTTTACAATGTTACCACGGTGGGTGTAAAGTATCGTTTTGGATTTAGCAGCCGGAACTCGCCGGGATATTATCCTAGAAAAGTGATAAATCGAAAATTTCACAGAGCTTTTTAGGGTTCGTGACGAAATAAAGTGACGGGAATCGACGAAGTAATTTTGGGGGTTTTCAAAGCGCAAACGTTGCGAATAACCACTGTTTACCCTGTGAAATAGCAAAGCCATTATTTCACAGGGTGAATTTAAAACTTTTGCAACGAAGAAAAAGCACAAAAGAACAAGCCGAAACTGTCAGGTTATTTTGTTACAATCCCTTAGCTGGGAGAAACCTTTTTCATAAAAGAAAATAAAATAACAATTCATTGTTAATATCTTCTTTGCCGGGCTACTTCCGTAAGCTTTTTATTCCTTACTTTTAACTTCAGGTTAGAATTTACTATTTTTTAATGACAAAAACTAAGACCATGAAAAACAAATACCTCTTCAAACTTTTTTTAGTGGTAATTATATCCTTTCCGATCATCGCAATTAAGGCACAAAATGTAGTTCCCAATAAAGGCTTTTCCCCATACTGGGAGGTCGGTATTAATGGTGGTACCAGCCTCTTTTTCGGCGATGTAAAGCAAAATCGGATCATACCTGTCAGCAACAACAACAACGAGTGGCGTCTGGGTGGCAGCTTCATGGCAGGCCGTCAGTTTAGTTATATTTTCGGTCTGCGCGGACAGGTCCTTTACGGCCAGATAGCCGGGACAAAACGCTCGGCAGATTATTATTTTGAAGGCGACTACATCGAATTCAACCTGAATACGACCATCAATATGAACAATCTTTTCGGGAAAAGACGTGCAGACAGGTTTGCCAGCGCTTACCTGTTAGTGGGTGTCGGTATCACAAACTACAACTCCACTATTTACACTTTATCCACCGGACAAAAAAAGAGGCAAATCGGTTTTGGAAATGGTTCGGGAATTGGCGGACGTACGTTGGAAGGCATTCTTACGGGTGGTGTTGGCGTAAATTTCCGGATTAACGACCACCTTAATGTCAACTTTGAAACCGCCAACCGCATCATGAATTCGGACGATATGGATGGATGGAAAAACGGATTTAAATATGATGTTTACAACTATACTTCTCTGGGGCTGACATACAGATTTGGCGGAAGAAGAGTAAAATCCGTATCCCAATCACCTGTTGAACATCAAAATGTGCAGGAAGTGCCCCCGATGAAAATGGAGCCCGAGAAAGTGAAAAAACCTCATACGGTAGAAATGCAGCCGGTGATGCCTCCTGCCACCACTGATACAGCAAAAACAAAGGCCACAACAATAAAGCAATATCAACCTGTCAAGCCGGCGCAGCAACCGCAGCAACACGTAACAAAAGTCCATGTGGTTACACCTCCGCCAAAACCTTTGCTTGAATACAGGGTGCAAATTCGCGCAAAACATGGTCAGCGAGTACCTCTCGGATGGCTTAGCAAAAAATACAGTCTGCCGCAAAATGAAATCAGAGAAGACAAACACAACGGCTATTACATCTATACCATCGGATCGTATCAGACTTATGAGCAGGCGCGTACACGTCGCGACAAATTGAGGAGTCGTTATGGAAAAAACGATGCTTTTGTGGTAGCTTTCAAGAATGGCTATCGTTTGGATAAATTACCGTAATTTGTACTAAAATTCAGGACAGATGTGGAAAAGTGACTGGGATTATAATCAGGAGACAGACAAGCTGCCGAAGAATATAACCATTATTATTGTGGTTGTTTCCATTATTGCGGCAGTTTACCTCTCCATGGTTTTGGTATAGCAGAATATTAGTAAGCTTGTCATTCAGATACATAGAATCATATAAGGATTTACCTTAGCGGTAATTTGTCAAACATTTACGAGATTATTTCTGTGTTAATAACTAAATGCTTAATCAAAAACAGTTAGTTTTCCTGCCGGGATTAATTGGTGCGCGGTTTTAAGGGAATAAATTTTTCCTACACCACATAATATTATTTAATCGAAATCAGAACGCTTATGCTCCGACCGAAAGAATGTTTTGTTTACTTTTGTCGATTGGAAAAATAAAATAACAAGACTATCATGAACACATTTTTTTTACAGCAGGCAGGATGGATTGGTACACCGGAAATTATCCTCATTGTTTTGGCCATCGTTCTCCTTTTTGGCGGACGTAAAATTCCCGAACTAATGCATGGCATAGGTAAAGGAGTGAAAGAATTTAAAGAGGGCATCAACGAAGATTCAGCTAATAAGGGAGAGAAAGCCGAAAATACCTCAGGCGAAAAAAAATAAATTTCCCGAAATAGAGGTTTTTTTGTGATATATCCCAAGCGAGCCGTCTGTTTTTATAAAAAAAGCAGCATTCAAATAATATTTTTTGACGGTTGTTGTTGTTCTATTGAGTTTGTTCCGAGATTGCAGTCATCCGAACCTTGAATAGGAAAAAGAATAATGAGAAGAATAATCATCGCAACCATTGTCTCCGTTTTGGCATTTTGTCAAACACAGGCTTTTAGCCAAAACACACAAAATGTCCTGACGCCGGATACTACCGGATTACAGCAGGCCGACACCACACGGCTTCCCTCAGACAGCATACTGGCCGAGGACAGTCTGGAAAAGGATTTACCCTCTTTCCGCGACACGGTAGTCCTGCCCAAGTTGCTTAGCGTGATGGGCCGTATTAACGACAGTATTCATAAAACAAGAAGCTTTCACGGACACCTGCTCATTAGTGACTCGCCACTGGTTCATGCGCTCGACAGTCTTGCTTATGTGAAATTTTATAAAAGGGGTTTCCTGTTGTTGGATACAGCTTCTATGAAGGATTCAAAGTTTAGGCCCGGACAAATTCCTACTTATCCCGATTCCGTTTATGCCAAACGTATTGCCGCATTAAATGTTGAAACGCCCATTGAGTTGGTTTACAACAAGCCGGTAAAGGCATTTATTCATTTGTATGCGGATAAAAGGCGGTTATTAACCGAAAAAATCCTCGGACTATCGGAAATCTATTTCCCTATGATTGAGGAGGTTCTGGACCGTTACAATCTTCCCCTTGAGTTGAAATACCTCGCCGTAGTGGAATCGGCTCTCAATCCGGCGGCTGGCTCTAACAAAGGAGCCAAAGGGTTGTGGCAGTTTATGTATGGTACCGGAAAGGCTTACGGACTCAAAGTTACCTCCATTGTCGATGATCGTTACGACCCTTACAAGGCTACGGTAGCAGCTTGCGAACACCTGAAAGATTTGTACGATATTTACGGCAACTGGTCGCTGGTAATGGCAGCCTACAACTCCGGTGCCGGCAATGTGAACCGTGCTATCAGAAGAGCGGGAGGTGCCAAAAATTATTGGGCTATCTGGCCTTTTCTGCCGAGAGAAACCAGAGGCTATGTTCCTGCTTTTATTGCCGTAAACTACATTATGCACTATGCTTCCGCCCACAACCTCTATCCCATGCGTCCCGGTATTTTTTATTTTGATATTGACACTGTTACTGTCCGTAATGTGCTCTCTTTCGACCAGCTTCACGAAATGTTCGGAATACCGCTGGATGAGTTAAAGTTTTTAAATCCGCAGTTTAAAAAAGGAATCATTCCTGCCGTTAACGGCAAGACATATGTACTACGTATCCCCCGTCAGTTTGCCGATGATTTTTTGAACAACGAAAAAGCGCTGTATGCCTTCAAGACAAAAAAAGGATTAGCGCATGACAAAATGCTGGCTGAGATAAAAAAAGCCGGAAACAGAAATATAATTTATGTCCGCAGTGGCGATAACCTGGGAACTATTGCCAGACGAAATCATGTGTATATAAGTCAGCTCATGCGTTGGAACGGATTGCGCAGTTCACGTATTTATCCGCGGCAGAAGCTTATTGTTTACGGAGCCGGTAGCCGACAGTTTTACCAAAAAGCCTCCACCCCCATTGCCAGATCCAATTCCAGAACTATCCATGTGGTTCATAACGGCGAAAACCTGGGCCTCATAGCCAAAAGATATCGTTGTACTACCACAGACCTTAAAGAATGGAACAACCTGAAATCATCACGTATCTATCCCGGCCAGAAACTCTTTGTGTACAAGCCGGTGGACAAATCCAAATACACTGTGAAATCGGGCAAATTTATTTATCATGTGGTCAAGCCCGGCGACACCTTATGGGATATTGCCAAAGAGTACGATGGGGTTACCGTGGGACAAATCAAAAGGTTGAACAACATCCGCAACTCACATCATTTGCGTCCGGGACAAAGAATTAAGATTGCCACTGTCAGTTGACGACCGCTGCCTTGTCAGATAATATTTTTCTCTGCCGAATAAAATATGAATCACGTATTTGCGTTATTCAATCAGAACAATAAAAAATTCATAATGACAAAATCAGGTGTATTCTATTTTTTCATGTTGGCAGCACTAACTTCCTCAATCTTAACCTCCTGTTCCTACGAGCAGGGAAATGCCGGAAAACCTATGTCTATTGGTAGCACGGCTGAAATACTGGTGGTTCTTCAAAACGAAGAACAGTGGGAAAATCAGATAGGACAATCCATAAAGAAATACCTTGCTGCCGATGTGTATGGTTTACCCCAGCCAGAACCGACCTTTAAACTGCTACACCTCAAAATGGCAAACTTTAGTAATCTTTTTCAAAAACAACGTAACATTATCATTGTAAATATTGACCCGAAAGTCAAAAAACCTAAAATTACAGTTACCCATAACAAATGGTCTGCACCCCAACTTATCTTCACCATTACAGCCCCCTCTCCCATGGCTTTCGCAAAAGTTTTTGCAGCAAAGAAAGATTATTTAATTGAAAAATATCTATCCTCTGAACGCCAGCGGATTTTGAAAGTATTTCAGTCTTCTCTTGATAACAAAGTCATGAAGGCGATTAAAAAGAACTTTTCGTTTACTTTGGCTGTCCCTACCGGATTTTACGTGGCCAAAACCACCCCTGCTTTTATGTGGATTCGTCATGAAGCCAACCGTTACAGTCAGGGAATCATAATCATTTCGGTACCTTACAAAGACACTGCCCAGTTTTCGCGCGACAAAATTCTTTTACAAATTCAACAGTTCCAGTTACACGACATTCCGGGACCCACCAGGGGGTCCTACATGACACTGGACAGAAAATTCTTAATTCCCAAGGATACGCTGGTAACTGATTTCCCAACACATTATGCTACCGAGATACGCGGACTCTGGCGCGTAGAGCATGATTTTATGGGCGGCCCCTTTGTCAGCTACACTTTTCTGGACGAAAATACCAACCAGATTACAACCCTGTTTGGTTATGTCTATTATCCTAACCACAATAAACGTAATTTGCTGCTACAGATCGAGTCCATCCTCTATTCCGTAAAGTTCAATAAGACAGAGAAAAAATAGCAGGAGATAATATTCTTAGTATGAAGGCGTCAACCTTCCCTGGCTTATGGCTTTCCGGGCTGGATAGCCGGAAGTTTAAAGATAAAATCCGGTCTAAATAGGTTGAAAATGAAAACGCTCTGACTTATTCCACGTGATGCATAATTATTCATTCTTGCAATACCCCCAGAGACGCAAGTGACTGAATGATAACAAGTTATACTTACTATTTTACACCCATATCTCTCTATTAATCAGCTGGATAGAATTTTTATCAGACCATTGTTAAATATAGCCTGCCTTAAAATTAATCTTTTAAAAACATCCGTTTGTTAATTTATCTGCTATTAATTACGTAATTTTGGGCTTTTGGGGTTTGAATAACGGATTGATTTGCTTATTTTTTAAAATGATGTAAAAAATGAAAACAATTAAACTATCACTTATAGCAGTCCTTTTATTTGCCACATTCGGCATATTAAATGCGCAAAAGATTACAATTCTTCATACGAATGATATCCACTCGCGAATTAACGGAGACGGCCCCCAGGCCGACTACACTCCGCTTATTACTGACAATGGCAGTGGCGTGCTCGGAGGCTTTGCCCGCCTCGCTACACTGCTGAAACAGCAGAAGGCAAAAAATCCCAATGGCACATTGATTTTAGATGCCGGAGACTTTTTTATGGGGTCTTTATTTAATCCTTCAGAACCCGAACCAGGTTTTCAGTTGTCGTTGATGAAAGCCATGGGGTATGAATTCACCACTATTGGTAATCATGAATTTGATTATGGGCCTAATGCACTCGCCAATGACATTATCGCAGCAAAAAAACATGGCGGATTGCCTCAAATAATTTCTTCCAATTTAGTTCCCGTCCCCAACTCTCCCAAAGATAATAAGCTGGCAAAGCTATTTGAAAATAAAACCATTTTACCTTATGCCATTGTGAAAGTAAAAGGCGTTAAAATCGGAATTATCGGAATATTGGGAATAGATGCCGCCGATGTGGCTCCTCTGAAAGCTCCCGTACAAGTAGAAAAGCAAATAAAGACGGCAAGAAGGCTGGCCAAAATGCTGAAAAAGAATAAGCATGTTGATTTGGTCATCTGCCTATCCCACAGTGGAGAATATCCTAAAGACGGTTTTTATTACAAAGCAGGACTTATGACTCCGGAAGCATCCTATGGGAATCCTGATGGGAAAAGCGGATTTTATGGCGAAGATATAAAACTGGCCAAAAGAGCAAAATATATTGATATCATCATTAGCGGACATACCCATTTGGTTGTACCTCAGCCAATCAAGGTAAAGAACACCCTGATTGTGCAAACCGGTGCTTTCCTTCATTATTTGGGAAGACTTGATTTTACGGTGAAAGACGGTAAGATAGCCAGCTATCATTATAAACTGATTCCCATAGACGATAAGATTAAAGGCAATAAAAAAGTAAACGCCGAAATGAATAATTACGTCAAAAAAGTAATTGATAAAAAATTCTTAGAACCGGAGCATCTTACTTACAAAGGAGCTATAGCAGAAACATCATTCAATTTAATGAAACACAACAAAAAAGGGTATCATGAGACTGATTTGGGCGTGTTTCTTGCCGATGCCACAAGAAATTATGTTGATACGTATGGCGGTGGCACCGATGTCGAACTTCTCGCCTCCGGTGTCGTTCGTGATAATATATTAAAAGGCAAGACAGGTATTATCACTGTTCCGGACGTCTTCAGGATTTTTCCGTTAGGCAGAGGAAGCGGTAACCTTCCGGGGTATCCTTTGGCTAAAATTTACATTACAGGCCATGAGCTGAAAAACCTCATGGAGGTTCTTTTACTTTCAAAAGGCGATGATAGTTACGTTTTTGTTTCCGGAATCAAAGTGTATTATAACCCTAAAAAAATTATGCTGCGAAGAGTTTATAAAATCGTCTTGAACGGGAAACCCATCGACCTTTCCAAAAAGAATCCCAAACTATACAGCATTACCGCCGACACCTATCTTCTCGGTTTCATTGGCAGAGTAAAAAAACTCAGTTATGGACTGGTGAACGTCGTGCCAAAATTTAAAGACGGAAAGCCTATTCATAATATCAATAATGCCCTCATTGATTTTGATAAAAATAAAAAAGGAATACAGATTGGAACAGAGTGGCTGGGAGTGACCCGATATATGCAACATTTAAAAGATATGAACGGCAATGGAATCCCGGATATTCCCCTGAAATATAAACCGGCTCTTTCGAATAGAATTGTTGGACGAAAACAGAAATAGTCAATTACAGATAAAAACTCTTTTCTGATAGCAGGAGATTCATGCGATTGAACAGGTTACCTCCCGCTACCTTTTTACTAAGGATAACTTTTTGAGTAATTAGCTGTATATGAAATACTTGCTATTTTTTATATCATTACATTTCGGATTGTCAACCGATGGACTGTAAGCTTAACAGTTTATAATTCGTTGGGACAAAAGGTTGCTTCTTTGGTTAACGCAAAACAGGGAGCCGGCACTTATCAGGTTAAATGGAATGCTGCAAATCTTTCCGGGGGCACTTACTTTTACAATTTAACGGTTAAAGGTGATAAAGACTTTTCACAGACAAAGGAAATGATGTTGCTTCGATAAGCAGTACTCGTTATAAACGAGCAACAGTGGGAGGTTATTTCATTACAATTCCATAGCACAAAAAAACAACACGAGAGATCACATTGCCGGAATGGCAATCACGAGTTTTTACATGAAAACAGGTTATGAAATTTTTGGAAAAACCCGGCGGTTCATATGAAACCGCCGGGAAGCAAAGCCCGATTTTATTGCTTAATAATTTTATACGTCACTATTTTATTCCGGCTATCAATACGTAACAGATAGGTACCGTTCCGCAAGTTACGGATGTCTATTTGTGTGGTACGATTTTCCAGATTTCCGGTCATCACCAAATGTCCGGTAAGATCATAGATCCTCATAACAGCCCCGACATCCTTGTCAGCAATTTGTATATAAAGCTGATCCTTCGCGGGATTTGGATAGAATCTCACACTAATCTGTTCCGGATTTCTCACATCGGTAACACTTTGGTCTGCTTCATTAATAACAAAGTTGACATCACTCACCTCGGTATTTTCATCCGTAACGCCCACCGTTATTGGTGTATTAGGATCAAATCCGGGAAGTTGTACCAACAGGTAGTAGCCTCCCACAGGCAAATTATTAAAGACGAATTCGCCATTGGCATCAGTCAAAGCGGAAGCCAGCAAAGCTTTATCAGATGACCGATACAGGAAGATAGAAACTCCTTTGGCGGGAACCAGGTTTTTGCCGGTTCTTCCATCGAAACGTACTATCGTATTGCGGGAAACGCCAGCCGTAAGCGTATCGCGGAAAATCTGACCGTCAATCATGCCCACACCAGAGATATCTTTGCTTACAGGCACACAATTAATCACAACATGTGTTTGCGAACCTCCGGCCACATTAATGGCATTGGCATTAGCCCATTGAGTAACATCGCCGTAAAAAGTGGTCACAAAACCGGCTTTGCTTCCAACCGGGTCAACAGTTGCCAGCCATTCACCTTCCCAAACAGCATAGTATGTTTCACCATTTTCATTGTACGACATAATATTACTTATTTCCCAACGGCCTTTGTCGTTGTGATAATAGAGTGTGATATGACGCTGACGGTAAGGAATAGTTGTATCGTTAACAAGAGCCGAAATACTTAATACCGCTCTAATGGGCATAATGGTAACTCTCACCGTATCTACCTCCGAAGTAAGTTGCCCATCGCTAACCGTCAAAGTAAAGAAAATTGACAACTCAGAAGTAACATGAGGAGCTGTGAAAACAGGACTGACAATATGAGCATCATCCAATTGTATGCCGGCTGGAGCAGTCCACGTATATGACAGGCTCTCATCATCCGGATCATAAGAATTAGAGCCGTTTAGTTGTCCCGGTTTTCCTGAAAGCACGTTGAAGTCTTTTCCGGCATCAGCCACGGGAACAGTATTGACATTCTTCACTATGACAGTAGCCGTATCGGGTACCGAGAAAAGAATTCCATCGTCCACCCTCAGGACGATCTTAACAACGGTATCGTTATCCACCATGGGAGCCTTGAATTTGACTTCAGGCTGCGTGGAATCAACGAGGACAATGCCCCATCCCGGCTGAACTGTCCAATGAAAGGACAACGAGTCGCCATCCGGATCGTAAGAAGAAGTTCCGGGAACACGTACCGTATCACCCTCATTCACCTGTATGGATATTTCAGACCCGGCCCAGGCTACCGGACGACGGTTGACATTCTTCACTATGACAGTAGCCGTATCGGGTACCGAGAAAAGAATTCCATCGTCCACCCTCAGGACGATCTTAACAACGGTATCGTTATCCACCATGGGAGCCTTGAATTTGACTTCAGGCTGCGTGGAATCAACGAGGACAATGCCCCATCCCGGCTGAACTGTCCAATGAAAGGACAACGAGTCGCCATCCGGATCGTAAGAAGAAGTTCCGGGAACACGTACCGTATCACCCTCATTCACCTGTATGGATATTTCAGACCCGGCCCAGGCTACCGGACGACGGTTGACATTTCCATCAGCATTGGCAAGCCAAAGCGTAATCTCAGAAAATTGCGATTCAAAAGATGCCAATTCTATATTGTTAACCTTCCTACCGCTCAGGTTAAAATAATAATGGCCAACCTGAGAAGGAGGGACATCAAATGTGGAAGAACCCGTCTGTCCATGAAAAATTACTTTCGTACAGCCGGAACCACAATTTTCTAAAATGGTTACTTCGGCAGCCACAATTATCAACCCGGCTTTTTCGGAACTCATGGACATTTTTGCCGGGAAAAGGCCAATATTCCGGTTACCAAAACGGTCTATAGTCACTTCAGCATAAGGGACAGAAGTTGTATCCATGGAATCAGGAAAGCTGATGTGGAAATTAATATTGTTTTCAACCCAGGAAACAGTATCATCTATCCAACCTTTAGGGGCAGTACTAAAAGTAACTTCAAATTTTTTGGTATTGCTGACATCTGCCATATTCACAGTGGTCACTTTCCAGGTTAACTGTGTCCCGTCTTTTGCAGTTACAACAAAAGCTACCGTATCACTGAAATTGTGAATGGTTTCAGGAAGAGGAACAATTGTAGCCCCGGGAGAAATCTGATAACTACTGACAGTAAGGTTAGTCGAATCCGTTCCATATGGCAAAAAACCAATTACTATATGTGAATTATCCAGAATGGAGGCTTTGTGGCTTTCGCCAGCAAAGACAAAATCATTAATGTTAGCGGCATTGTCCACCCGGGTGTTTACCACACAGCTATCCGTAAAATTGCCATCGGCAGTTTTAACCGTTATCGTAGCTATACCATCGTGTCCGGCACTAACGTTTCCAGCCTGATCAACCGAAATAAGGTTGGGATAGGATGATGTCCACGTTACTTTCTGATTTGCTGCATTGGAAGGCGAAATAGTTGCCGTTAACTTATAGGAATCATAGAGCCGTAAGTTTAGCGTATGTTTGTCCAGTGTTACACCGGTAACTGCTTGTGCGAAGGTTTCCTGGATATTCCATCCAAAAAGTCCGATCACAAGACCTGCTATGAGTAAAAAATTTTTCATTTTGACAAAAGGTTTAAAATTGTAAGTAAATCATTATTACATCCAAAACATGAATAACAATAGTTCGGTAATTTTTCGTTCTCGCAAAGACGCCAAAACGCAAATACTTGTTTAACAATAAGTTACACTTATTATGAAACATCAACAACTGATTGAAAATCAGGTTAATAAAATTATTACCGGAGTATTGAATAAGATTTGTGGTTTGGTCAGTAACCGCAAATCGTGAGATTCAAATTCCACAAATTCCGACCGACAGTTATTAGTTTTCCACGCCAAATTTCATGTCGGGATATTTTACCTCGCTTTGACGAAAAACATTTCGTGTAAAAAGATTACAATTTTCCATGGTAAAAGTAATCTTCTTATACTGTTTTCATCCCGGAAATTTGAATTCGTCTGATTTGGATTTGAATTCGTAAGGATATTGAAGGAAAGCGTTAAGAAAGGCGTTAAAAAAACGCTATAATTTCTCCAGCAATTCTATAATTTTTTTTCGCTGGCGTGAAGCGAGCGGTATCTCTATTCCATTTTTCATAATGACAAAACCACCATGGGCTTTGTCCACTTTTTTCACGTGGTCCAGATTGACAAGATAAGATTGATGCGGGCGCATAAAGCCGTAATCTTTCAACAGGTCAGCGTAATCTTTCAGTCCTCTTGAAATAGTAATCTCCTCCCCTGAAAGCAGGAAAAAAGAGGTATAACTATTATCACTCCGGCAATACAAAATATCCTTCATATCCACAACATGCAAGGCATCATTGGTACGTAAAACAATTTTTCCCGTCCGGGTTGCTTTTTGGTAATAATTGAGCAGATAATCTTTTTGTTTACGGATATTCTCATCCGAATCAAGGGTATTCAAAACATTTTGAATGGCCTGTTGAAATTCTACTTCGTTCACCGGTTTCAGGATATAATCCATGGCGCTGAATTTGATGGCTTTGATGGCAAAGTTGTTGAAAGCAGTAACAAAAACCACTCTGAACTTATAGGGTTTCAAATGTTGCAGTACCTGAAACCCGCTACCACCTTTAATTTCTATATCCAGCAAGACAAAATCGGGCAGATGTTTTTTTATTTCTTCCACAGCAGTTCTCACCGAATCTGCTTCGGCAGCCACGGAGATATCAGGAAAGTATTCGTTCAGCAAACGCCGGATTAACGTACAGTTAGCGGGATCATCATCGACAATTACTGCTTTTATCATAATTACAAAACGGGCAAATGAATAATAACACGGGTTCCGCTTTTCCCTTCTCTATTTAAATCAAGAAATCTGACCGACAGCTGTCTCTTGTATCGTTTTTGCATCAGCCTTCTTCTTTCTTCAAAAATAGCCATAGCCATCGGCTTATGTTGTTTACCAATCTGGTTTTGAGTCTGTTCAATACCGATACCGTTATCCTCAATCACTACCTCCAGAACATCTCCCTGGTCTTCGAACGACAACTGCAGCAGCCCCCCTTCCTGTTTTTCTTTTAAACCATGTTTGATGGCGTTTTCCACAAAAGGTTGAATCGCTGCGGGCGGAATCCGGATAAATTCGATTTCCAGCTCATGGGCAAAGTTAATAATATATTCGAAATGGTTTCCCGAACGCAACTTCTCCAGTTCAATATAACTTTGCAACACTTCCAGTTCTTTCTCCAAAGGTATACTTTCTTCCCTTGAATATTCCAGTATCAGGCGTGCGATGGAAGCAAATTTACCAAGATAAAAAGCAGCTGCTTTCGTTTCCTGATTTTGTATCATTTGCTGAATAGAGGCCAGCGCATTAAAAATAAAATGAGGATTCATTTGTGAACGCAACACCTGTTGTTGTAACTGATTTTCGCGATATTCGGCTTTTAATTTACTCATACGTGTGACGAAAACTCCAAAAATAATAATCACAATCAATCCGACAATAAATAGAACAGCAAACTGTATCTGTTGGTCATAGATTTCATTTTTTGCTTTCAACATTTCGATGACACGTTTGTTTTTTTCCGACTGGTATTTTGTTTCCAGCGAGGCAATTTTAGTTCGAACATCTTTATCCCGCAGAAAATTCTCAAAGTTCCGAAGTGAATCGTTCCATCGAAAAGCCTCTTTATAATTTGCCAGTTCTGTATTAACTTTATAAAGTAATTGCAGGGTCTTCAGCTTTTCGCCGGCATAATTTCCCGAAACAGAACTGGAAATATTTTCAGTTAACAAACGAAGCGCCTTTTTATATTCACCGGTTTCCAGATAGAGTTCAGCTTTGGCGTTGTTGCTTCTAATACGGTAAAAGGGGTTCTCGGTGGGATAACTGTCGGCCACAAGCAAAAGACGGAGGGCTTTGGAAGGTTGCCCCAACAACCGATAAAGCTGTGCATTGCTGTTTAATGCCACTTTTATTCCATTGATATAGTTTATTTTACGACTGATATCCATGGCGGTGTCAAAATAACGAAAAGCCTTCTCCAATTGATGGTTTTGTCTGGCAATACTGCCGAGATTTTCATAAATAATTGCTTTTTCAATAGGTGTGGCACAATGGTCAAAATCCTTTACCTCATAAGCTTTTTGAACATACTCTTTCCATTTTTTCCAGTTTCGTGAAGCTTTGGCCATTTCGCCGGCCTTGATATAGTAAAAACTCAATTGCGTTGAATCATCAATTGCTTCTTTTATTTTCAACGCTTTTAACAAATGATCCATTCCTGCTTCAAGGTTCCCATGTTCTTTATAATTGTCACCGAGGTTTAGATAAGCTGATGACATAAGGTTACTGTCGTTAAGCCTGATGGCTGCTGCCAGCGATTCTTTGTAACGCAGTATGGAAAGTTTATATTTCCCCAAATCCCGGTATTCACCGGCCAATTTGTTAGTAAGAGTAGCTATGGCTTTGTCGTTGTGCATAGCCTGTGCCAGTCGCAATGCTTCCTGAAAATAAGTCGTAGCCTGTTTTTTTTCCCCTTTTCCGGGCAAAAACTGTCCAAACCGATAATAAAGTCTGGTCAAAATTAAACTGTCGCCGGTCATGGACATAAGCTGTTTAACTCTCTTAAAATAGGGGTTTAATACATCTGCTTTAAGCTCAGAGGCCAATATCTGGTATGAGATGGCTTTCCGGTATTTCTTTAACAACTGATACGAATGGCTCAGGCTTTCATAGGTTGAAGCCATGCCAAGCGTATCATTTTCTGATTTTTTCAGTACAAGCGCTTTCTCAAAATATTCAATGGCTTTTTTATTGTCGGTACGACTGCTGTAATAAACTCCGAGACTGTCATAATAAGTGGTGTTATAATCATTCGAAATCAACAAGTCTGATTTTTTGGCAACACAAAATTTCGGAAAGACAAACAATGCCACAAGCCAAA
Organism: uncultured Lentimicrobiaceae bacterium; assembly: GCA_964386145.1. Lineage (GTDB taxonomy): Bacteria > Bacteroidota > Bacteroidia > Bacteroidales > F082 > Sulfidibacterium. Next base: position 18,688 of record CAYLSW010000020.1, read on the forward strand.
TAATGAAAATATGTCTTATTTCGATTTTCATTTTACAATCAGGAACTATTAACCGAAAAGGAACCAGGGTTTATTATAAAAACCAAAGATAAGAATTATTTCAACCGGCTTACATTTTTCACATAGGGTTAATTATGAAATAACGTATCTGGAATTGGCGAAGTAGTTTTGTACTTTTTCAAGACGCAAAAGTTGCGAATAGCCACAGTTTATTTAAAACT
>CAYLSW010000021.1:0-18717 GCA_964386145.1 uncultured Lentimicrobiaceae bacterium
TACGAGAAACATCTTGACTTCATTGGACTTCAGCTATTTTTTATTTTATAGCTATGGCTATGAAATAAAAACCGAGCTTCGCCACTAAAGCCAACCTGTTCCTCTCGAAAATCCCATTTAACTTTAAACAGCTTCAATATATAAAAACAATAGTTTACCCTGATTTTCTCTGTTTCGGCAATCGTTCTGTTTTGTTACTTTTGCAAAAAATTTCACTATGGACGAACAAAGACTTACCAGCATAGCTGAACTGGGCGAATTTGGACTGATTGATCACCTTACGAAAGACATAAAACTAACACAAAAATCTACCGTTGCCGGCGTGGGTGACGATGCAGCCGTTTTAAACAATGGGGGTAAAAAATATACACTCGTATCCACCGATTTACTCATTGAAGGTGTTCATTTTGACATGGCTTATACGCCATTAAAACATCTCGGTTATAAATCTGCTACTGTCAATTTTTCGGATATGGCTGCTATGAATGGTATTCCACTGCAAATAGTTGTGGGCCTGGGTATTTCGTCCAAATATTCTCTGGAAGCTTTAGAAGAGTTTTATGCCGGCATCAAAAAAGCCTGTGAATTTTATCACGTCGATTTTGTTGGTGGCGATACCAGTAGCAGTGTGCACGGATTGTTTATTTCCGTGACGGTGATAGGCGAGGTAGAGAAAGATAAAATTACTTACCGTAAAGGAGCAAAACCCGGAGATATTTTGTGTGTCACAGGTGATTTGGGTGGCGCTTACATCGGATTACTTATGCTGGAACGGGAAAAAAAGGTTTTTCAGGCCAACCCGAATATGCAGCCTGAACTGGCAGGCCGGGAATATATTTTGGAAAGACAGCTAAAGCCGGAAGCCCGTACTGATATGGTGAAAAAACTGAAAGAAACAAAGGTTGTCCCCACAGCTATGGTAGATATTTCCGATGGGCTGGCTTCCGAAGCATTGCATTTAGCTAAATCTTCCGGTACCGGCGTGGTAATTTATGAAGAAAGAATTCCCATTGACCAAAATACTTTTGATGCAGTCCGTGAATTTAATTTGATTCCGTCGCTGGCGGCATTGAACGGCGGTGAAGATTATGAATTGCTCTTTACGGTAGCACAAAAAGACTATGAAAAGATAAAGGATATGCCCGGAGTCAGTATGATAGGTTATATGGCTGAAGTAGTGGAAGGAAATAAATTAGTAACACCTGATAATAAGTCTATTGAGCTGAAAGCACAAGGTTGGGATGCGTTAAAAAAATAGAAACAGGCCCCTGTATTTTTTAGATAAAACTGGCTTCCCGGTTTAAATCAAAAGATTTTATATCTTTGCTTTATACCATCGATAGCGCCATAATGATTTCAACACATACATTTGTTTCCGTATCATTTAGTGATTTTAAGGCTAAATTTAAACATGCACTAAATACTATTGAATTTAAACCAACGTTGGCTTTTGCTTTTATTTCCGTCCAATTTTCTTTTCCTCTTATTGTGGATATGTTCAGGGAACAGCAGATTATCTTGTTTGGAAGCAGTACCGGGGGAGAAATTTTGTTTGATACGGAGGCTGCATACATTGGCAATAAATCTGCCGTCGTTGTTTTGACAGATATTCCTTTTTCGAGTTTTCAGCTCCATTTTATGAACCGGGGTAAGCTTTCTTCCTTTGAATTGGGACAGGCTCTGGGAAATAAAATAGCGGCTTCTTTCAAACATTCTTCGGCTATTATTGGAAGCGGTGGTATCCTAACGGATGGTCAGTCATTGGTAGATGGCATCCTTAGTATAACAGGGAATCATTTTGTTATGTTTGGCGGACTTGCCGGGGATGATGCTGCCTTCGAGAAGACTTTTGTTTTTACCGATCAGGTTATTTCCGATGATGGTGCCATGGTTTTGGTTTTCAACAAGAATAAAATAGAATTATCGGGGATGATCAGTAGCGGATGGATTAGCCTCGGTGCAGAGTTTACCGTTAACCGGTCCGAAGGAAATATCATTTTTGAAATTAACGGACTGCCTGCGCTTGATATGTACATGAATTATCTTAATGTGAAAGAAGATGAACTTCCGGGCATTGGAATAGAATATCCTTTTATGGTGAAAGACGGTGATGGGATTTCCGTTTTAAGGGCTGTTACCGGTATTGATAAAGAACAACGCAGTTTGATCTTTGCCGGATCTGTCTCGCAAGGTTCCACGGTTTCTTTTTCCACTTCTCCCGGCTTTGAAATTATGGAAAATACCCGGGACAGGATTATCTCTTACCACAATAATAACCCAAAAGCCGATTTGATGCTGCTGTTTTCTTCTATTGCCCGTCACATTGCACTGGGTCCGCTGATATCAACCGAAATAAAACTGGCTTCCATAAAATGGAGAAAACCGTTGATAGGTTTTTTTACTTATGGCGAGATGGGTAACAATGAAAATGGCAATTGCTCTTTTTACAATCAAACTTTTACCCTGGCCTTGATAAGGGAAAAGAGGAAATAAAGCGTTATGCAAAAAATCATTCAACAACTCTCTAATCAGCTTGCCCGCATTAATAAGGTGGAAGACGTCACCAGGCTGAAACTTGAAATGCAGGAAGAATTAGACAGGCTATCCATGGAAGCCGATATTATTGATTTTAAACTACAACGGGCTTTAAAAGATAAAAATGTTGTCAATTCGTTGCTGACCAAGACATCTGAGGACCTAAAAAGTGCATTGCAGAAACAGGAAAGCCAGGCTGAAATGTTGAATATTCTTTTGGATACTATTCCTGCACTGGTCTATTTCAAAGATAGTCAACTTCGTTATAAGATTGTAAACAAGGCATTTATAGAATTTTCCGGGCTTGCGCGCGAAGATATAATTGGAAAGACGCTGAAAGAGGTTTTTCATCATTATTTGCCGGAAAGAAAATACCATGCGCTTGAGAAACAGGTGGTTAAAAATGGTAAACCTATCTATAACGTGGAAGAGCTGGTTGAGCAAAACGAAAAAAAAATCTGGGTACGTACCAATATTGCTCCGGTACACAGTAAAGAAGGGGAAATTCTCGGGTTGATTGGTATTTCATGGGATAACAGCAGCCAGAAAAACCACGAACAACAACTTAGACATGCCCGTGATTTGGCAGAGGAAGGCGTACGTATCAAAGATCAGTTTCTCACCAATATGAGCCACGAAATAAGAACTCCCCTCAACGGAATTATCGGCATGGCGGAAATACTGAGCCAGACAAACCTTCAAGAAGACCAGGCTGATTATTTGATTAATTTATTGAATTCAGCCAAACATTTGATGGGCCTCATCGAAGATGTATTTGAATTTTCAGCTCTCGAAACGGGTAAATATAAATCGGAGACGGGTAAATTTTCTTTGCCCCAACTCCTAAATCAGATAAAAGAGGAATTTAAAAATGAGGCAGGAGAAAAGGGAATTGAACTAAAGGTAAAGACTGATTCGAAACTACCTGGATTTTTTATCGGTGATAAAAGTTCCCTGCGCATTGTGTTACGAAATCTGTTGGACAACGCCATAAAATTTACCCACAAAGGTCATGTGACGCTGACCGTTAAATCTGTAAAGCCATTAAAAAAAGACCGTCTTTTGGTACGGTTTGAGATAGAAGATACCGGTATCGGTGTAAAAGACGTTCACGTAAATAAAATTTTTGAAAGCTTTTCGCAGGTGGACTTTTCTACTACCAAAAACTACCAGGGAACAGGGCTGGGACTTGCTATTTCCAAGCGGCTGGTGGAAATTATGAAAGGCAAAATCGTGGTGAAAAGTAAGGAGGAGAAAGGCTCTGTCTTTTGGTTTATCATTCCCTTAAAAGTTCAAATACCTGAAGAAGAAGTCTTTGATGAATCAAAGATTATTAAACTGCTGAAAGAATTTCGGATTCTTATTGTTGAAGATAACCTGATTAATCAAAAGATTAGTAAGGTAATTTTTGAAAAAATCGGATGTAAACTTGATGTGGCCAACAACGGCAAAGAAGGATTGGAGAAGTATAAAATGAATCCGTACGATCTGATTCTGATGGATATTCAAATGCCTGTTATGGATGGCCTTGAGGCAACACGAGAAATAAGACAATTAGAGAAGACAAAAGGTGATCGCCATACTTTTATTGTGGCACTAACAGCCAATGCCATGGAATCGGACCGCAAAAAAACCAAAGAAGCAGGAATGGATGGTTTTATTGCCAAACCTTTCAACCCCAAAAAGCTTTTAAAGATTCTCCATGATTTTATATTCAAAGAATAAATAATGAGTGTTGCAGAACTTTTGGCGTTGATACTTTCTGGCGTTCTGGTGGGATTTATTAATACGCTGGCCGGAGGCGGAAGCATTATTTCGTTGTCGATATTGATTATGCTCGGACTACCGGCTACAGTGGCCAATGGTACAAACCGCGTGGCTATTGCGTTGCAAAATCTCGTTGCCGTTTCCAGTTTTAAACAACAAAAAGTGTTGGAAGTACGTAAGGCGCTTTACCTCTCTATCCCCGCTATTTTGGGCTCGCTTGTTGGGGCATGGGTGGCTGTTGACATTAACGAAGCTGTTTTTGAAAGGGCCATAGGTGTCATTATGCTGGTAATGCTCGTTTTTGTCTTGTTCAAACCGCAGCAATACATTTACGGCAGAGCTGAAGTAAGCAACAAACCGGTGCGCCGAATTACCTACGTAGCTTTCTTCTTTATTGGTATTTACGCCGGCTTTATCCACATGGGAGTAGGTTATTTTTTGCTTGCCGGCATTGTGCTGGGCGCCGGATACGACTTGGTCAAAGCCAATGCCATTAAGGTATTGATTATTTTGGCTTATGCACCGTTTACACTCGCTATTTTTTATTTTAACCATGAAATTAACTGGACTTTTGGGTTGGTGATGGCTTTTGGAAACATGATCGGCGCCTGGATTGCCTCACGAATGGCGGTCAAAAAAGGTGTCCCTTTTGTAAAATGGGTGATTGTCCTGGTCATCTTGATGACAGCAGCCCAAATGTTTGGATTTTATGACTTCAAGAGCCTGTTTCAGCCCCTCTTGAACCCTACGCCGATACATCCATAAACTATTGAAACTTAATACACTTAAAACTCTATATTATGAAAAAATATCTTATCGGTTTTATTTCACTTGCCATGCTGACTTTTTCGTCATGTCAGTTTGCCAAACCCCGCAATGAAAAGAATCTTGGAAAATACGTGTTGGTTATCCATGGTGGTGCCGGCGTGATTGAACAAAAATATATGACGCCTGAGAAGGAAAAGCTGTATCGTGATAAGCTGCAACAGGTCGTTGATTCGGGTGAGATTATCCTAAAACAGGGTGGCTCTGCGCTGGATGCGGTTACAAAATGCATTACCATGATGGAAGATTCACCGCTTTTTAATGCCGGCAAAGGTTCTGTTTTTAACGACAGAGGCCAAAACGAAATGGATGCCTCCATCATGGATGGCAAAAATCTTATGGCGGGGGCGGTGGCCAATGTGCACACCATCAAAAACCCCATACTGGCGGCACGGGCCGTGATGGAACACACGCCGCACGTTTTGCTTATCTCTGAAGGGGCCGAGATTTTTGCCAAAATGCAGGGGCTGCAAATGGAAGACAGTAGTTACTTTTTTACCGAGAGCCGCTGGAAATCATATTTGAAGGTAAAAGCCAAAATGGCACAGGGCGAAAAACACGGAACCGTGGGCGCTGTGGCTTTGGATAAACAGGGAAACCTCGCCGCCGGAACTTCCACCGGAGGAATGACTTACAAAATGGTTGGCCGTGTGGGTGATTCCCCTATTATTGGTGCCGGTACATACGCTGACAATGCTACTTGTGCGGTATCTGGTACCGGCCATGGCGAATACTTCATGCGCAATGTGGTGGCTTACGACATTGGCGCTCTTATGAAATATTCCGGCCTAAGCCTGAAAGAAGCCGCCAATTATGTTATCCTCGTCAAGCTGAAAAAGCAGGGTGGTGATGGCGGTATTATTGCTGTGGATCGTAGCGGAAATTTTACAATGACTTTTAATACGCCCGGTATGTTCCGTGCCTATGCCACTTCCGAAGGCTTCCACGGGGTGGGCATGTATGGCGATGAAAAGTAGGTTCTTCTTTCGATAGTATTCATAGCTTTCTTTTTCAAAATAATAACTGTCTGCCAACACCAATATTCACTCTGTAACACTTTTTGAAAAATAATTATCTTTGCAAAAAATAAAAACTGCCTGTAATTATTGAAACACCTCTCCTTTTTGTTAAATTAAACAGTTATTTATGAATGAGAGTGCTTTATTTCATTCCCATAAGAAGTATTTCAAAATCTTGTTTATCAGCCTGTTACTGGTAAGGTTTGGTTTTACTTCGCCAATGGATGCACAAAACATCAGCTACATCCGGGTTCTTAAAAAAGAGATCTATTCACCGAATGATATTATAAAAATTCAGGATTCACTGGTCGTCCCCTACGTTTATACCAATGCCATCTCCTTAAATCATTTGCCTATACAGGAAAAGAAACAAAAGTTTTTTGATATGCTGTTACCCTCTATCCTGGTGGCCAAAACCCATCTTGATATCACAAGAGAAAAGGTGGAGATTTTGACACTAAAAAAGGTTATGACTCCATCCGATGCGACTTTTCTGCTGCCATTAATGAAAAAATACAAGACCAACAACATCCATGAGCTGATAAAACGGCTTCATACTTTCCCGGTGAGTATCATTCTGGCGCAGGCCGCCATCGAAAGCGGCTGGGGTAGTTCGCGATTTTTCCTGAAGGGGAACAATATTTTCGGTATGTGGTCTTTTGACCCTACACAAAACCGGATGGCTGCCGCTTTGCATCGCAACGGTACCAATATATACCTGCAAAAATTTAATAATTTGGAGGCCTCCATCAATGCTTACTATGTCATGCTGGATACGCGACAGATTTTCGCCTCATTCCGGTCTGTACGTACAAAAACCAAGAACCCTCTCATAATAATTGATTCGTTGAAGAAGTATTCCGAAAGGGGTGATGCTTACGTCAACGACCTGGCCCGAATGATACGAGATAACCACTTACAGCGATTCGATTCCAGCAAGATAGCTCCCGGTTATCTAAATAATTAATTTAAAATCAGAGGATTTCTATAAAAACTGTATCAGTTTTCCAGCTTCTTTTACACGTACTCCTTTGGGGCTGTCCTCAAGGATGCAGGCTTCATGATAAAGGTCGTGCTCAAAAAAAAGAATGTAATTGTTCTCCAAAGCCTCCTTGTAAAAGCGTTCTCGGTCTTTCAACGTAAGCAACGGACGAGTGTCGTAAGCCATGATCCATGGCATGGGGATGTGTGCTGTTGAAGGCATTAGGTCTGCCATGAAAACCACCGTTTTCCCATTGACTTTTATATGGGGAATCATCTGTCCATCGGTATGTCCGGAATAAATTCTGAAAACGATACCCGGAATGTACTCACCCTCATCTTCTATCAGTTTCAAACGGCCGCTTTCCTCAATGGGTAAAATATTTTCTTTTAAAAATGACGCTTTTTCGCGACGGTTGGGAAGCGTTGCCCAGTTGTATTGTCTCCGGCTTGTCCAGTAGGTAGCATTTGGGAAAGTCAGTTCAAAACCGGTTTTATCGGCATTGTATTTCACACTTCCACCACAATGGTCGAAGTGCATGTGGGTGATAACCATATCGGTAATTTCTTCCGGTTTTACCCCGGCTTTTTCCAACGAAGATTCCAGGGTGGCCTCTCCGTTCAAATAGTAATGTTTGAGAAATTTCTCATCTTGCTTGCTACCGATGCCATTGTCGATCAATATTTTGCGGTCGCCATCTTCAACTAAAAGGCAACGCATAGTCCAGTTAGCAAGATTGTTTTCATCGGCGGGATAAACTTTTGACCATAACACTTTGGGCACCACGCCAAACATGGCGCCGCCATCTAACTTTAAATTTCCTGTTTCTATGGGTGTTAGTTCCATGTATCTTGATTATATATTTTGTTGATTACCTCCGTTAATGTTGCGCCAAATTTACAAAATTTTCCGGTTACCGGTTTCTCCCAAGACCGGTGGAAAAAAGAGAAACTTTTGTATTTTTGCGTGCAATATGCAAGAAAAAACTTCCTTTTATTTAGCAGGAAATATTGTTGACCTGCAAAATGAGAAAATCTTTAAAGGCCGTGTTTATGTTGAAAACGGTTATATCAAATCCATTGAGCGGGATGATACCGTAACAGAGGAGCAAACCCTCTTGCCCGGATTGATTGATGCCCATGTACATGTGGAGAGTTCCATGCTGATACCCTCCGAATTTGCCCGCCTCGCGGTGGTACACGGAACGGTGGCAACAGTCTCCGATCCACACGAAATTGCTAACGTACTGGGCATCGATGGTATTAAGTTTATGATTCGAAACGGGAAAAAGACCCCTTTCAAATTTTATTTCGGTGCTTCGGCCTGTGTTCCTGCCACGCCTTTTGAAACTTCAGGTGCCAGCCTTGGCGAAAAAGAGTTGGATTACCTGCTGTCCCTTGACGAGATAAAATACCTTTCGGAGATGATGAACTTCCCTGGGGTCATTAACCGTGTTCCTGCAGAGATGAAAAAAATCGAACTTGCCAATAAGTACCACAAACCTGTGGATGGCCATGCTCCCGGCGTAAAAGGTGAAGACGCGCGTAAATATGCTTCTGCCGGTGTAAGTACCGACCACGAATGTTTCACGATGGAAGAGGCTATGGAAAAAATCCGTTTTGGCATGAAAATACAAATTCGTGAAGGAAGTGCCGCCAAAAATTTTGAGGCGCTCATCGACCTGATGAAAGACCATGCCGACAAAGTTTTGTTTTGCTCCGACGACCGCCATCCCAACGACCTCGTTGCCGGCCACGTAAATGATTTGATAAAACGGGCTGTGGCAAAAGGATATTCCCCGCTGAAGGTATTGAAAAGCATGATTGCCAATCCCATTGAGCATTACAAGTTAGATGTAGGCATGTTGCGACAAGGCGATCCGGCTGATATGATTGTGGTGGATAATCTGGAAAATTTCGATGTGAAAGCGACTTACATTCAGGGACTAAAGGTTGCGGAGAACGGTCGCAGCCTGATTCTTTCGGTGGAAGAAGAGACACCCAATAAGTTTCTGGCCGAAAAAATTGCAGAAACGGATATCCGTGTGAAAGATCGGGGTGTAAAAATTAAAGTCATTGAATCATACGATGGGGAACTGATTACCGGTATTCTCGAAGTTTTTCCAAAAGTTGCAGATGGCAATGTGGTAAGTGATGTGGAAAATGATGTGCTGAAGATGGTTGTATTAAACCGTTATGAAAAAGCAAAGCCGGCAGTAGCTTTTATAAAAAATGTCGGATTGAAAAAGGGCGCTTTTGCCTCCAGTGTAGCACATGACAGCCATAACATAGTGGCCGTAGGTACCAGCGATGAAGCCATAACACAGGCTGTGAATGCCATTGTGGATAGGAAAGGTGGTGTGGTGGTTGTCAATGACGACAAAGAAGAAGTGTTGCCGCTTCCTGTTGCCGGTTTGATGTCCAACGACGATGGTTATCGTGTGGCTGCCCGTTATGAGGAAATGAACAGAATGTTACATGAAATGGGTGCTACACTTCACGCACCATTTATGACACTCTCTTTCATGGCGTTGCTGGTAATTCCAGATTTGAAGCTGAGTGATAAAGGTCTGTTTGATGGGCGTACCTTTAACTTTACGTCTCTTTTTGCATAGGGTTAGGAAAACTTTCTCAGTTGCCTTTCAAACCGGGGTGCGGCAAATCAGTTAACCAATATTTGCCGATTCCGGCTTCTTTTCTCTTATTTAGACCCGTTATAAAAACATTGGAAACCTTAACATATATACATATTTATTTTTTTGTAAAAGTTTTACATTTACTTTTACAGAAATCTTCTTTGAATTATGGCACATTTTGAAATTGATATTGACAAGCTGGAAATGGCAGCAGGAAAATTAAGAGCTATTTCACATCCCATGCGGATTGCTATTTTGGAACTATTGGCACAGGAGGAACCCTTAAGCGTTACTGAAATTTATAAATCACTTGACATAGAGCAGGCCACCGCATCTCATCATCTCAATATATTGAAAAACAGGAAAGTGCTGGCCTCCAAACGTGCCGGAAAAAAAATTTTCTACTCTTTGCGAAACAGTACGTTGATGGAGATTGTAGAATGCATCAATCGTTGTTACGAAGATTAGCAAAACCCGATCAAAAATTCCAACTTTCATTAATTTCCCAATTGGCACGCAACTTCAACAGGTTCTTAAAATAAATCACCTTCTCGGGTAACTGTTTTTTCAGGTAATTACCCGGATCCCATTTTTTATTATCGTTCCGATCGAAAATAACCTTAAAAAGATATTTTCCAGGAGTGATACGCGGGAAATGCAGCACCGTAGTCCCTGAAAAATAGCGTGTGGCCACCGGTTTTTCTTGTCTGTCCAGGATTTCAAAAATGTAGTGTCCCGTCCTTTCGGGATTCAGCGTAACATTCACATTACTATACTCTTTCAATGCTTTAGCATGCAAAGATAACATGATTTTTTTATTGAAAAAACGGTTCCAGCCTATTACGCTGGAATCAGGCAGGGTAAGATGGTAAGTGGTGCCATCCTTAATTTTCATTGGGAAATACAGTCGCCTGTGTAAACTGTCGAGAAAAGTGAAAGGCGGACGGTACAAACTATCTTTCCCCTGCACCAAAAGAATGGAATCGGGCAAGACTTTTTCAATTGGCTGTCCGAAAGTCAGTATCACTTTCTGGCCGGGTTTTATCGTGCCGGAAATATTTGCTTTCCAGGATAAATAGACTTTTTTCTTTATCAGTGTACCTTTTTTTCTTTTTCTGATAAGTTTTTTCTTTGGGATAACCCGTAAACTCGGGTTACCGAGGGTGTCTCCTTTGTTGAGTACCAGCAGGTCAAGCGTATCGGGATGAGGAAGTTGCAGAAACCAAAGGAGGGTATCCCGGCTTTTGTTCCATTCGCTTAGGTACCATACGCTATCCGGTTGATAATTTAAAGACCGAATGGAGATATCTTTTCCGGGTATATTAAAAACAAACTGTATCGTGTTGGGTCGAATCAGCCCGGCTTTCAGGAGTTTTTGTACCGTATCGGCTTCCTGAAAAAGGTAAAGCCTGTATAACGTTATTTTGGCATCGACAAGCGAATCAGCAAGATGACGGAGTGAGTCAGCTACCATTTTGGCAGAATCAGGCGGAAGGTTGACAATAAGCGTATCCAAAAGGGAAGAATCAATCTGAGGTACAGGCCGGAACTGTGGTTTGACAAACGAATCAATAAATGCAATTTTTTCGGTGGGCTGATCGAACGTAAGACTGTAATTCTCATCTTTTAGGGCGAATATCAAATAAGAGGTGTCGGCCAGTCCCGAAAACATGAAATTTCCTTTTTTGTTGGTTTTGCTTAAATAAAACGGCTTAACAAGGAGCGGAAGACTGTCAAGCGGGATGGTGTCGTTGTTGTTTTTATACAACATAACAAATATGCTGTCAGCCGGTTTCAAATCTTTGGCATACACCACCCGGCCTCGCAGACTCAACGAATCAACACTACTTCCGGTAGAGAAAATATAGGTGTAATTGTGCAACGGATTACCTTCGGTGATATCCTGAATAGCATCGCCAAAGAAGACGGAGTAGGTGGTATTAGGTTTTAACGCTTCCTTAAACCGGATAGTTAAAGTCTTGCCCTTTAATCGAAAATCAGGGTTTTCGGCCATGGGTGGCGAGACCAGTAGTTGCTGTGTGATTTTGTCTAATTTGATGTATTCATCAAAGGTGATTCTAAATTGATCTCCTGTGAAGTTGGCGCTGTGGTTGGCAGGCACACTTTTGACTACACTGGGAGGCGTTATGTCTTTAGGACCTCCGGTAGGCGCAATAACATTTGCACAACGGTATAAACCCGATACTATAAACAATATGCCGGCCAGCAGCAGCATTTTCCGAAAAAAAGGAAATGATTTCATCAATACAAAGATGCAAAAAATAAATTGTCACCGGTGAAGGCAATGAAAAAGAGTTTACAAAACAATCAGGTTATTTTGAAAACGAGTTTAACGTAACATCAAATCCCAAAACAGTATTGGGTGGAATGGAACCCGACTGAGTGTTGCCGTATGCCAAAGCCGATGGAATCAGTAATTTGATTTTGCCACCTGTACCAATGAGTTGAAGTCCTTCCTGCCAGCCTTTTATAACACCCGAAAGCGGAAACTTAATACCTGTCCCCTGGTCGAAAATTTTACCATCCAGAAAATAGCCTTTATAGTTTACATTGAGGTTGGCGCTGAGTGTAGGATGTTTTGCGGTGCCGCTGTCCTGAATGACGTAATAAAGTCCGGAACTGGTAAACTCTCCTTTCAGGTTGTGTACGGAGATGTAGTTTAAGATGAGTTTATGATCTGTATCTGCTTGTTTTTTAGCACTGTTTTTGGAACATCCGGCAAAGGTAAGAACCAATACCAGCAAACCCATGACCATCAAGATATCTTTCTTCATATTTTTTGTTTTTTTAGATTTGCCAGCAAAAATAAGAAAAACGGGATATTAGCTTTCTTTTAGTAGCCTGTCAACTAAACGGGGCAATGCTTCACCGGCTTTTTGCCGGAGTACTTCCAGGTTTGAAATGCCGTGTACGGAAAAAGCTTTTGGATCTACATAATACTTAGGGATTTCCCGCTCTACATAATGGATTAATCCGGCAGCGGGATAGACTACCATTGAAGTGCCGATGACCATGAAAATATCGGCCGTTTTTACCATTTCTGTTGCCTTTTCAATCATGGGGACAGCCTCGCCAAACCAAACGATGTGCGGACGAAGTTGGGAGCCTTTCTCACATTTATCACCCGGTTTTAATTCCTGGCGATCAAGTGTATAAACCAGGTTTGGGTCGATGGTGCTGCGTGCTTTTTTGAGTTCGCCATGCAAATGAAGCACCTTTGAGGAACCGGCACGTTCATGCAGGTCATCCACATTTTGGGTGATAATTTGCACATCAAATTTTTTTTCAAGTCGCACGAGGGAGCGATGACCGACATTAGGTTCCACCTCAAAAAGCTGTTTGCGCCGCTGGTTGTAAAATTCCAGTACCATTTCGGGATTTCGTGCCCATGCTTCCGGTGAAGCCACCTCTTCAATACGGTGATTTTCCCACAATCCGTTGCTGTCGCGAAAAGTACTGATTCCGCTTTCGGCGCTTATCCCCGCTCCGGTTAAAATGACAATGCGTTTCATGTGCCTGTAGTTTTATATTTTATTGGTTACGAGTAACTAACAGTGGTAAAATAATTATCTCCCGGCCTGTAAAAATAAGGATTATTTTGTCATAGACGGTTTCATAGCATTATTTTTTGGGTTGTCAGGATACAAAAAAAGGCACTCCGATTGGAACACCTTCTTTTACTGATTTTACTGAAATATTATACTATTAGAAGATTTTCATATCGTCGTAAACTTTCATAACATCTTTCACGTGTTGTGAAGATGCATGAAGCAGCACCAGTTCCTCATCGTTCAGCTCAATTTCGATGATCTCTTCCACGCCGTTGCGTCCCAGCTTAACAGGCGAGCCGAGATAAACATCTTTTTCGCCCCATTGGCCATCCAGGCGCACGCAACAGGGAAAAATATGATTTTGATTTTGGATAACGGATTCAGCCATCTGAGCGGCAGAAGCACCCGGAGCATACCATGCGGAAGTTCCAAGCAAATTCACGATTTCACCGCCACCTTTTTTGGTACGTTGAACGATGGCATCCAGTTTTTCTTTGGGAATCAGCTCCGTTACGGGAATACCTGAAACAGTTGTATAACGTGGTAGCGGAACCATAGTGTCGCCGTGGCCACCCAACAATAAGGCCTGAATATCCATGGGGGAAACATTCAATTCGGAAGCAATAAAAGCACGATAACGGGCAGTATCCAGTACGCCTGCCTGCCCAAATACTTTGCTGGCAGGTTTTCCGGAAGCTGTGTGAGCGGCATAAGTCATTACGTCCAAGGGGTTGGAAATAACAATAATGATGGCATCGGGCGAAGCGGACACAACATTGTCGGTAACAGATTTTACAATTTTTGCATTGGTCGAAATCAGATCGTCGCGCGACATGCCGGGTTTTCTCGGAATACCGGAAGTGATAACTACTACATCGGAACCTTCGGTTTTTGAATAATCATTGGTCGAGCCAACTACACGGGTGTCAAAATGATTAATGGCCGAACTTTCCCAAATATCAAGGGCTTTGCCTTCGGCCAAACCTTCTTTAATATCAACGATAACAACTTCATCGAGGAAGTTTTTCTGGGCTAAAACATCAGCACAGGTGGCTCCTACAGCGCCTGCACCTACTACAGTTACTTTTTTCATAATGATATTATTAGGTTAGAATATCTAAATTTTTGATAATCCAAAATTACAAATTTATCAAAGAAATTTTTCTTAAAAAATGATAAATCTCTGTTTGAATGTGAATTTATAGGGCATCTAAATTATCCATAGAAAAAATGTATCTTTTCAACTCTCCCTTCCGATAAATCAACCGGCATAATTTTTCATCATTTTCTGAATGGTTTCCATGTTTTTTTCATTCAAAATATCTTTTCCTGAAGTGCTATACAGATAGTCTATCAGCTCTTTATAATATTCCACAACACGATTTCTCACCAATTTCATAGTCGAATTTAACATGTGGTTTTCCTCTGTGAAAGGTTCTCCCATAATTCCCACAGCAGTTGGCAGCCACCGTCCCGGGAACATGTTTTCGTATTTCCCTCCGGACAAAAACTTGTCAATATCTGTTCTTATCAACTCCAACATGATTTTAACATATCCTGTATTTTCATTTGTCAGGTTCAGTTCTGCCATGGCCGCTTTAAGGGCTGGAATATTAGGATAAACAAGCCCGGCTGTATAAGCATTCTGGTTGTTGAAGAGCATACATTGCTCAATGAAACGCGACTGTTCCACCAAAGCCTCTTCAATACCTTCGGGGCTGTATTTCTCTCCATCATTTCCAATGAGCAGGCTTTTGAAACGCCCCAGCACGTACAAAAAGTTATCTTTATCCATATAGCCCAGGTCGCCGGTATACAGCCAGCCATTTTTCAGTACTTCTGCCGTAGCGGTTTCGTTTTTCCAATAACCTTTCATAACGTTCTCGCCCCGAATAACAATTTCACCTTTTTTGCCTTGCGGCAATTCGTTTCCTTTTTCATCGCAAATCTTTAACTCCAGGTTTTTTACCAGATACCCGGAAGATCCCATTTTGTGTAACTCGGGACCGTTGGACGAAATAACAGGTGATGCTTCCGAAAGTCCGTAACCCTGGAAAACAGGAATACCTATGGCATAGAAAAATCGTTGCAGATCAATGTCTAACAGGGCGCCGCCACCTATAAAAAACTGCAACTTTCCGCCGAAGCCTTCTCTTATTTTGCTAAACAGGATTTTGTCGTAAAGTTGTACCAGAGGCTTGAGGATTTTTCGCCAGCCTTTGCCTTTGTCCCAGCCGAAGCCATTGTAGGTGTACGCAGTTTTCATGGCCAGCTGAAAAAGTTTTTCAGTGGTTACTCCTTTGGCACGAATACCACCTTCAATGTTTTTGCGGAAATTTTTAGATAATGCAGGGACGCTCAACAGAAATGTCGGTTTCACCTCTTTGATATTTTTTGGAATGTTGCGCAGGGTTTCTATAAGCGTTTTTCCCACTTCCACCACAGCCATGCTGGCACCTTGCCTGATGAGCGTGTAAAGACCTACTGTATGGGCAAAAGAGTGATCCCATGGCAAAATCAGCAACGTTACAAAATCTTCGGTAACATTCATCAGTGTATTGGCCTGTTCCACATTGGCAGTATAGTTCCTGTGTGACAACATGATCCCTTTGGGGTCGGCAGTAGTCCCCGAAGTGTAACTAATGTTGGCAAGGTCGTCCGGTTTTACAGATTGCCATGCCTGGATGAGTTTCTCTTTCAGTTCGGGAAGCAGTTTTTCCCCGTTAGCAAAAATATCCCGGTAGCTTTTTTCATATTTATTTAGCGTGTTGGCGCGGCCGATAATAATGAAAGAGCCTACTTTGGGAATATCCTGTTTTATATTTCGTACCTTTTCTGCTTGCCGTTCGCTACAGATTACCCATCGGCATTCGGCGTGCTTTATCCTGAACGACAACTCATTAGGTTCATTAATTTTTACTGACAGGGGGATGTTGATAGCGCCGAGATAAAGAATGGCCAGTTCCGAAATAAGCCATTGACTACTTCCTTCGGAAAGCAGGGCAATACGGTCTCCTTTTTTCACTCCCAGTGCCATCAGCCCGGCAGCAAGCTGGTAAACATGCTCTTTTATTTCTGTAAAACTAATGCCTTTGTACTGTCCATCTCTTTTTTCCCAGACCAGCACGTTGTCGGGATATTTTGTTACGCTGCCTTCAAAAAGTTCTGGTATTGTCTTCATTATATTAATTTTTGGTTAATAAACAGTGGCAAAATACTAAGATTTTTTGAGATGGGGGGAAACAGAAATAACAGTACAAACGGATGCTTGAACCATTAAAGTGCGTTTGCCCTACAAGACAGGACAAGGCACAAGCGGATACTTGCGCCATTTGGCAGGGCTATTGAGGCACGTATTTGTATGAAAACAGAAAATGGTTCAGGTGAAGCCTGAACCATTTTTCAAAATATTTTGCAATAACTGTGAATTATTATTGGGCATCCATAACGGCCACCATGATCATGTTGACAATTTCATTTACACCGCTACCCATTTGCAGCACGTGAACCGGCTTGTTCATCCCATTCAGAATTGGTCCAATGATTTCAAAACCAGCTGCTTTATTTAGTAATTTGTAAGCAATATTGGCGGAAGAAAGATCGGGAAAAATTAGCGTATTCACTCTTTTTCCCAGGATTTTTGAAAAGGAGAAACTCTCTTCCATCAGTTCCTGATCCAAAGCGACATTTGCCTGAATTTCGCCATCTATATTTAATTCAGGGTGTTTCTCATGCAATATTTTCACAGCTTCACGTACTTTAACTGTGTCGTCTGCATCTACCGAACCAAAATTGGAATAAGAAAGCATGGCAATGTTGGGTTCCATGTTGAAACGTTTGACAACTTCGGCTGTTTGTAAGGTGATTTCCACCAAATCTTCAGTTGTAGGCTTTTTGTTCACTGTACAATCGCCGAGGAATAGAGGGCCTTCTTTGGTGATAACTACATAAATGCCACTCACAATCCGCGCATCGGGTCTTCTGCCAATCACATGCAAAGCCGGACGAATGGTATCCGGATAATTCCTTGTAAGACCGGAAAGAACAGCATCGGCTTCACCGTTTTCCACCAGCATAGAACTGTAGTAGCTGTCCAGCTTCATGTATTCTTTGGCTGCAAGCAGAGTCATGCCGCGACGTTTTCTTTTCTCAAAGAGTTGCTTTACATAGTTACCCATTTTCTTTTTGTTCTCTTCAGAAAGGGGGTCGATAATCCTGATTTCATGTAATTCCAATTCGTGTTCGGTAATAATTTTTTTAATTTTTTTCTCATTACCCATAAGAATGGGGATGGCCAGTTTCTCGTTGACCAAAATTTCGGCAGCTTTCAGGATATTGTAATGTTCAGCATCTGCCAACAGAATACGTTTGGGATCTCTGCGGCAGGCACCTTTCATTTGACGTTTCAGCGGACTAGTCAGCCCCATACGTTTACGAAGTTCTTCTTTGTATTTTTCCCAGTCCGGGATTGTATTTCGGGCTACTCCTGATTCCATGGCTGCGCGGGCCACTGCAGGGGCAACAGTTTCGATTAAGCGAGGATCGGTAGGCTTGGGAATAATATAATCTTTCCCATACTTAAGCTTGCTGATACCAAAGGCAATGTTTACTTCTTCGGGCACCGGCTCTTTGGCCAATGCTGCCAAAGCTTTGGCAGCTGCCAGTTTCATTTCCTCATTGATTTTTGTTGCTCTTACATCGAGTGCGCCTCTGAAAATAAAGGGGAATCCCAAAACGTTATTAATTTGGTTGGGGAAGTCGGAACGACCGGTTGCCATGAGTACGTCCTCACGCGTAGCTATAGCCAGTTCATAGGATATTTCAGGAACCGGATTAGCCAAAGCAAACACAATAGGATTGTCGGCCATGCTTTTCAGCATTTCCGGTTTCAGCAGTCCGGCAACAGACAAACCGAGAAACATATCAGCCCCTTTTAAGGCTTCTTCTAAGGTGTGAACAGGCTTGTCAGTGGCAAACTGTTTTTTTATTTCATTCAGGTCAGTACGGTCTTTGTGGATAACACCACGACTATCGACCATGATGATGTTTTCGGGTTTAGCACCCAACTCAATGTATAATTTCGTACAGGAAACAGCAGCAGCTCCCGCACCGCTCACCACAACTTTCAGGTCTTCAATTTTTTTACCCAAAATTTCCATTGCATTCAACAAACCGGCGGAAGAAATAATAGCTGTCCCATGTTGGTCGTCGTGCATAAGCGGAATATCTAATTCCTCTTTTAAGCGTTCTTCGATATAAAAGCATTCGGGTGCTTTTATATCTTCCAGGTTGATACCGCCAAAAGTAGGGGCAATGGCTTTTACTATTTCAATAATTTTGTCTGGATCTTTTTCGTTGATTTCAATATCAAAAACATCCACA
>CAYLSW010000022.1:0-18435 GCA_964386145.1 uncultured Lentimicrobiaceae bacterium
TGGCATTGCTGAAACTGCTGCCACGCAAAAACATGAAACCGGTTCCCGTTCCTGCACGTATCGGAGAACCTTCTGTTTTTAAGCATGTTATTTATATTATCAAAGAAAACAGAACCTACGACCAGGTTTTGGGCGATGTTAAAAAAGGTAATGGTGATGCGGCACTATGCACTTTCGGAGAAAATGTAACGCCCAATGCCCACAAGCTGGTGGACGAGTACGTGCTACTTGATAACTACAAAGCTTCCGGGAAATGCTCTGCTGAAGGTCACCTGTGGACAGATGCCTCCATCGTAACCGATTACATTGAGAAAAATGTACGCGCCTGGTACAGGAGCTATACCCATGTGTTGTACGATGCCATGGCCTATCCCAAAACAGGATTTCTCTGGGACAATGGCCTGGATCATGGGAAAAGTGTAAGAATATACGGTGAAGCCTGCAAACCGGAATGGAAAAGCGGAGAAAAATGGACAGGTATTTATAATAATTTCCTTGCAGGAAAACCTTTTCATTTTACCAATATCACTACCATTGATCGTGTCCGTGGCATTCTTTCAACCACTTATCCCGGATACGACAGCCACAATATTCCGGATGTTTTACGGGCAAAAGCATTTATTGGTGAGCTGAAAACTTTTGAAAGGGGCGAAGGAGACGACCTGCCCGATCTGATGATTGTGGCTCTGCCTGACGACCACACCGCCGGAACAGCTCCCGGACATCCTACACCACGAGCTATGGTTGCCGATAATGATTACGCGCTGGGACAGATTGTGGAGGCTGTGAGTAAAAGCAGATTCTGGAAAAACACGGTTATCTTCATAACCGAAGACGATTCGCAAAACGGTTGGGACCACGTGTCGGCTTACCGTACCGTGGGCATGGTTATCAGCCCTTATTCTAAAGGAGGAAAAGTGATTTCCACATCTTATAACCAGACTTCCATGATACGAACTATTGAACAGATTTTGGGATTGCCGCCCATGAACATCATGGATGCTTCGGCAAAACCCATGCGGGATGTCTTCTCAACAAAGCCTGACCTGACACCATATACAGCATTGAAAAATCGTATTCCTTTGGATGAAATGAATCCTCAATTGCGGGCTTTAAAGGGGAAACAAAAGCGCTTTGCCATCGCTTCCCTGAAAATGGCACGAATGGGTATTGATGCCGGCAACGACGATTTGCTGAATCGTATTATCTGGTCTTCCGTAAAAAGCAAAGAGCCTTATCCTGCCAATTTTGCCGGGAAAGAGGAGAATGATGATTAAAATGCTTGTGTAAGCATAACAATACTCCGGTAATTTTTTGTTCTCGCAAAGACGCAAAGACGCAAATGCTTGTATCATAACAAGTTATATTTATTGTGAAACAATTATACTTACTTGAACATCAAGTAGATAGAATTTTTATAAAAAAAGAATAAATCGACTTCGCTTATGAAAGCTCAAATAAAACACTATTTTTCAGATAGTTATACCGAAGCGCGCGACAAATTTCTGCTTGTTGCCGCTGCTTCAAAGGCAAAACTTTTTTCCTACGAAATTGAAGCAGATTCACCTGAGAAATTGACAATAGATGTTGCCATTCTTGGTGAAAAATCACAACCTGCACTGGTTGTATCTTCAGGAGTACACGGTGTGGAAGGCTTTTTTGGTTCGGCGGTGCAAACGGCTTTTCTGGATAAATTTAAAGATGCCGAAAGCAGACCACCCCTGCGGTATATTTTTATTCACGCCGTAAATCCTTACGGATTTGCCCGACTTCGCCGGGTGAATGAGGACAACGTGGACTTAAATCGCAATTTTTTACCGGAATTATCAGATTATCACGGGGCACCGGAAGGATATAGTCAGCTGAACAAGCTGTTAAACCCAACGGTTTTGCCCTTACGCCGGGAACTATTTAAGCTCAAAGCATTTTATATGATTCTGCGTCACGGCGGATTGCAAACCTTGAAGAATGCCATAGCAGGAGGACAATATGCTTTTCCCAAAGGTATTTTTTACGGCGGTAATAAACCCGAACAGTCAATGCTGATCATTCAAAAACATTGCCCCGCCTGGCTTGGCGATGCACAAAAAATATTACACATCGACCTGCATACCGGACTGGGACGCCCCGGAAATTATAAGGTGTTAATTACAGAGCCACTTCATTCGCAAAAAATTGAATGGTATAACGAACTATTTGGAGAGGCTTATGTTGAAAACTTAAAAAAGGGAGAGGGCACTGCCTACAACGCATCCGGGACTCTTGGCGAATGGATGCAACACCGTTTTGAAGATCGTGACTATCGCTTTGTGGCCGTTGAATACGGAACTCATCCTATTATAAGGGTTCTTGCCGCCACACGTACCGAAAATTGTCTCCATCATTACGGGACATCATCCCAAAATCGCCGTAATGAGATAAAAAAAGAATTTCTGGAATGTTTTTATCCCGATTCTGAAAGCTGGCGCAAAGAAGTATTGTCCTCCGGGTTAAACATGATAAACAAGGGGCAATCGGCGCTACAACAGCCGACTAAGGAATACAACAACACAAAAGCGTAATTCATTATCAGCATTTACTTACCAATGTGAAGTCCGCTTTACATTACACCAAGAAAGACTGGCAACAAGGGAAGTATATCTTTGATCTTCAAAAGATTCTCCAAACTGATTCTCCCAATGATGTAATGTGTGTCGCGGCCGGAGTATTGTTCATAAATCTTTTCAAAGTCGAAATGGCGCAAATCATCTTCACGGTCGTAGCGCAAATAAAAAGTCTGCGAAACGTGGTTGGTGAATGCCGGTTCTCTAAAATACTTCATCTTTTTGTATTCGTATTTATAATGGTGGCTGATGGCTGTGATGTCTGACAAAACGGCTGAGCCCGTAGGATATGCGCCCGCACCCTTACCAAACATAAACTGTTTGTCGTAAAACTCGCCTTTAATCACTACACCGTTGTATTCCTCTTCCACATTGTAAATATACTTGTCGCGGCTGACAAAAACCGGCGCCACGTAGAGCGAAATTTCACCGGCTTCAGTTTTCATAACCTTTGCCACCAGTTTGATTTTAAGACCCTTTTCTTTGGCAAACAGCACATCAAAATCGCTGATATTGTCAATACCAAAGCGAAAGATGTCATCAGGCGAGACAATGATTCCAAAAGCATGAGCCGCGATGATGACCAGCTTAAAAAGAGAATCGCTTCCGTTGACGTCCGAGTCCGGATTACTTTCGGCAAAGCCCAGTGCCTGAGCCTCTTTCAAGGCTGTAGCGTAAGCTTTGTTTTCGCCGAAAATCTGCGTCAGGATATAATTGGACGAACCGTTCAGAATACCTGTAATAGATTTTAACAAATCATTGTCATAGTATTCTTCTAAGTTACGAATAATCGGAATAGAACCACAGGCCGAGGCGTCGTAAAGCAATGATTTTCCGGTTTCTTTTTGTATTCGTATCATCTCGTCTAAATGGACGGCCAGCATTTTCTTGTTTCCCGAAACGACGTTTTTTCCTTTGTACAAAGCTTCTTTGACAAGGTGGTAAGCTTCTGCGGCATCATCTATCAGCTCGACCACAACATTAACCTCCGGGTCGTTCAGGATTTTTTCCCTGTCCAGGGTAAGCAAAGGGCTGTTTATCTCCCGTACCTTATTTTCATGTTTTACACAAATGGTCGAAATCGTTGCATTGACGGTTTTGCTTTTTTGTAAAACGGTATATAATCCCTGACCTACCACGCCAAAACCATATAACCCGATATTTAATTTCTTCATCTTCATATATCTTTGCTATCAAATTGTTTTTTAAATGTATTGCATTCGTCAGAATTTTTATTCCAATACAATAGGGAGCTGAGCAATAATCCCGCCAAAATCAAGAATATCATTTTCATTACCACAGCCTGATATCCTACAGTTACAAATAACCGGACACATGGAGGCTAATTGTTTCAATAGTTCCCTTTGTCTCATTTTGTTACTGTTTGCAAGGATGAAAATTACTGTCTTCCATATCCTTGTATCTACTATTTTTTTTCATTTGCGGAGTCATATTTCCAAAAATCACGGATAATCTTTGTAAGAGCATCAAATTCCAGCAAAAAGCCATCATGGCCGATATTGGAATGCAGCCATTGGAGTTGTGCTCCAGGGATAAATTTCGCCATAACTAACTGGTCTTCTTTCGGGAAGATAATATCCGTATCAATGCCTACCACCAGAGTACGAGCCTTGATGGCAGTTAGCGCTTTGTTGAGTCCTCCGCGGTTTCTGCCTGCATGGTGGCTGTCGAAAGCCTGTGTAAGGAGATAATAAGCATGAGCGTTAAAACGCCGGGCCAGTTTTTCTCCCTGATATTGCTGATAGGTAATGGCTTTCAGCTTTCGGTAATCGTCTTCTGTCTCACGTGGCTGGGTTTCGTTGTAGGTCGTAGCATTGCGGTAACTTAGCAACGCCATAGCACGTGCCGCTTTCATGCCCTCTTTTCCACCTTCAGGCGTTCTGTCGTAAAAACTTTTGTCGGCACGGATAGCCATACGCTGAGCCTCATTCAGTCCTGCAGTCCATGAAGTGGCTTTCGCTGCCCCGGCAATCAAAATCAAATGACAAATAATATCCGGTTCCATAATGGCCCATTCCAGCGATTGAAAGCTTCCAATGGAGCCTCCGGTGAGCATTTCAATTTTTTCAATTCCGAGATGTCTGCGTAAAGCCATGTGTGCTTTTACCATGTCGCGAATGGTAACATCAGGAAAGCGATCATAGTAAACCTCCCCGTTCTCCTCTTTCGACAACGGGCCGGTTGTTCCGTAACATGAGCCGAGGATGTTGGCACAGACAATGAAATGCTTTCCGGGATCAAAACATTTACCTTCCCCCACCATGCCGCTCCACCAGTCTGCTGCATCAGCATTGGCGGTGAGCCCATGGCATATCCAGACCACATTATCTTTTTCACGGTTTAACTTCCCGTAAGTATGATAAACAATCTCAATTTGTGCAAGTTGCTTCCCGTTTTCAAGCTGAAAAGGTCTCTCCGGACTAAATTTTTGTAACATAGTTAACTGAATTTTAAAGATTGCTCAAAATCCGCAATGATATCCGCAATGTGCTCAATGCCGACCGAAACACGGAGTAGCGTGGGACCGATGCCTGCGCGCCTGAGTTCCGCATCGTTTAGCTGCTGATGTGTGGTTGTGGCAGGCTGAATAATCAGTGTGCGGGTATCACCCACATTGGCAAGATGGCTCACCAGTTTCAGGTTTTCTACAAAACGGGAGGTCTCTTCTTTGCTGCCTTTCAACGAAAAACTCAGGACAGCTCCAAAACCGTGTTTCAGATATTTTTTGGCAAGAGCATGTTTTGAGTCATCCGGTAAACCAGGATAGGAAACGGCAGTTACTTCGGGCCGTACCGACAGCCATTGTGCCAACGCCAGTGCGTTGTCAGCCGAACGTTGTACCCTTAGCGACAAGGTCTCGGCTCCCTGCAACAGCAGAAAAGCATTGAAAGGGCTTAGCGCCGGTCCAAAGTCTCGCAGACCTTCCACACGCGCCTTCACGATGAAAGCTATATTTCCGAAGGAACTCCCTTTTCCGAAAACCTCGGAAAAAATCAGACCGTGGTAACCTTCGGAAGGTTCGGAAAACTGTGAAAATTTCCCATTGCCCCAGTCGTATTTTCCGCCGTCCACAATAATTCCGCCAAGGCTGTTGCCGTGTCCGCCTATCCATTTGGTAGCCGATTCCACCACAATGTGAGCTCCGAGTTCCAGTGGCTTGCACAGGTAACCACCTGCGCCAAAGGTGTTATCCACTACCAGCGGCAACTGATATTTTTCTGCAAGGGCAGCAAATTTCTCAAAATCAGGCACCTCAAAACTGGGATTACCAATGGTTTCGATGTAGAGCGCTTTGGTATTTTCATCGATGAATTTCTCAAAATCATTGACGTTAAGACTATCGGCGAAATGCACCTGAACGCCAAGGCGTTTAAAAGTTACTTTAAACTGGTTGTAACTGCCGCCGTAAAGAAACGGAGATGAGATGAAATTATCGCCCAGCTGCAGGATGTTGTTCAGAGCGATAAACTGTGCCGAGTGTCCCGAGGCCACAGCGAGAGCTGCTACACCACCTTCGAGTGCAGCGAGTCGTTTTTCGAGCACATCGGTTGTCGGATTCATTAGACGGGTATAAATATTTCCAAATTCCTCAAGGCCAAAAAGCTTCCCGGCATGTTCCATATTTTTGAAAACATAAGAAGTGGTTTGATAAATCGGAACTGCTCTGGAGAGTGTTGTTTCGTCCGGGGTGTGACCCGCATGGACCTGTAATGTTTCGTAATGCATTATGTATTGATTTTAAGGTTATGGTTAAAAATTTTCTGATGAATGGCTTGCGCCGCTTTTGAAGCAAGCTCACGCTGTACCACAAAATATACAGCCACTTCGGAAGCGCCCAGAACAATCTGCCGGACATTGATGCCGGCTTTCGCCAATGCGGTGAAAATTTGGGCGGCGATGCCCTCCTTTTGGTTGATACCTTGTCCCACAGCAGCAACCCATGCAATACTATCATCTATTTCTGTATCGAAATCGAGGTTACGGTTGAGTTTATCCACAATTTGTTTTGCTACCCTGGCATCAGCACGCGAAAAAATAAAATGAATAGCCGTCTGCGAAGTTACCACCGACCGGATGTTGATATGCGCTTTATCGAAAGCGACAGTTACTTCCGCAAGGATGCCTTTTTTGATACCTACGCCGCTACCTTTCAACTTAAGTAGCGCAATGTCTTCGTTACCTGTAACACTTTTGATGATTTCCCTGCCGGTGGTGGTTTCAAGGCTAATGCATGTCGAAGCCTTGCGATGTCCGGCTTCCATATCCATTTCGGGATTAAAAATCCGCACCTTTATCTTTTTGGAAACCAAGGGGCGAATGGTGCGCGGGTGTAAAATTTTGGCTCCGAAATAAGAGAGTTCGGCAGCTTCGAGATAACTTAATTGCGTAATCTTTTTGACGCCGGAAATAATTTTAGGATCACCACTCAGATAGCCTTCCACATTTTTCCATACGTCAAGATAAGAAGCTCCGGTACAGTTCGCCAGGCAGGCAGCCGAGTAGTCCGAGCCTCCACGACCCAGCAAAACGGTTTCGCCCCGTTCGCTTACGCCATAAAATCCAGGTACCACATAAGTTGCCTCAGGAGAGAGAAACTTTTTCAGGTTTTGTGCTGACTTTTGCAAAAGGATACTTCCCTGAAAAAATCGCCGGTTAGTCACCAGCCCCATCTCCTCAGGAAATGCCAGCCGGCAAGGTATTCCGTTGGCATCAAGCAATGCATGAATGACACGGGCGCTCAGCCTTTCGCCAAAACTCAAAATTCTGTTGGCGGTGACATCCTGCTTTCTGTCATTCAACGACAATAAGACCTTCAATTCGTCAATGCATTCGGATAGTTTTCGCTCAACAATAGCCAGTTGGTTTTTGTCAGAAACAAAGTGATGAAGCACTTCCCAATGCATCCGGTGAAGGTCATCGAGTAGTTCGATAGTATCTTGTTCGCCGTTCACGGTTTTTTCCAACCGGTCGGTAACGCCGTAAAAAGCGGAGACAACGAGAATAACCGGTTTGCGATAAGTTTTCATTAAAGCAATTATCCGGCTTAGGCTGTCGATGTTTTTCAGGTTGGACCCGCCAACTTTTACTACGATTTTATGCATGTTTTTGGTAACGATTGTGAATAAACAGGATACTTTTTCTCCGGCAGACAATGGGATGTCTGTGATTTCAGGGACAAGGTCTGTATGTAAAAAACCCGTCCCTAAAGCATTCGCATTGCCATACTACATACGAAAGCAGAGGTGAAAAAACCAGGTGTTAGGATGGCTTGCCTGAAGCTTCGCCGGCAGTTTACAGAATTAAAATGTGTCGTCTTCATTTTTCCATGTTTAAATTATAATTCCCTCCGGTTTTGTCCGAAGCGGCAGGTATTGGCACCTTTCCATTTGGCAGGTTGCCGGAGTTTCACAGAGCCTGATCTCTCCACTCCTCTGTATAATTCAAACATTCTATGGTGGGAACGTTTGAATAATGGTGCAAAACTATACAAATTTTTTAATGCTATAACAATATTGAAAAAAAAAGGCTAAATAACAGTTTGAGGGCTGGCTTTTAGCTTCCGTAAAGGCGGACATTCCTATAAGTCTCACGTGAGTCTATTTCAATAATTTCACAAAAAGGTTCGGGCGGAGATGCATTTCCCGATTTCTTCCGCAGACTTAAAGTGGGAAAATTAATCGGTACGCGTACCTGGGGAGGATTAATGGGTTATACAGGCACACAAGACTTGCGTCGGTTGAGGGACTTATTTGAACAGAATGTTGCAATTGGTTATTATTTTTCTTTTCTTTGTAAAAACAATTATTGACAGCCATCTTTTACCACAGCTATGAAAAATATCATACTACTGTTACTTCTCGCTTTTCCGCTTCACGTCTATTCAATAACTTATCATCCCGGCGACACGCTGTATGTCTGGAATGTTCGCGGTACCAGCCTAATGGCCGGCCCATCGGCATCGTCCGACACAATTGCATGGCTAAAATTAGGCACTCCGTTGAAAATAATTGATGAACATCCCGGAAAATATCCATGTGAAAAAAGAATAAATGACAAGATAAAATTAAGAGGTTTCCTGGTTCAGGTGAAAGCCGGCGATAAAACCGGTTATATCTTTGATGGAGACATTTACAAAATAAATCCTTTTCCTGTTGATGAATCGAAAAACAAAAACACGCTGTCATTAATAAACAGAGTATTGGGAGCGAAGTTGGACTTCAGGGTAGTAACAAAAAAAGAAAAAGTAGGCGAAGACAGCGTGGAATATGAAGTTGAATATAAAATCACCTCCTTCCGAAACGGACAGGAAACCGAATCCTCTTTCGATGGTTGTGATGACGACGATTATCTTTTCTACGATCTTAATTTTGCCATGGCTTATCATCTCGCCATGTTGGTAAAAAGTTCAAGTATTATTGTTGATTCTAAAAACAAGAGCGACAGTACAACTCTGATAATTCCCCGCTTCGATAACGTTTGGGATGGTGTATATGTGTTTGATGGGCTGAACGGACAAATATCCATTTCAAAAGGAGAAAAGGGAATGAGAATTTCTTTTTCTCTGTGTGATTAACCGTTATCACTGAACCGTTCATCAAATAAAAACGTTACCTCTTTAAAACCGTAAACCCGCAGACCTCCCTGCCGGTCGGTCATAAGTAACCGGCCATACCGATCAACGCCGGTTATTTTGGCTGTGAAAAGACCAGCTTCATCGCAGTACCAGGCCCAATTATCTATGTGATAGAGTTTTTGCAGGTAAAGATTCTCTAGAGATTTTATATTTGTTTTTAACCTCTCATAATAATTTTCCAGACGTTCCAATAATTCAGCCAGCAAATTGATCAGGTTTTCTTCTTTACCGGAAAATTGAATCAGGGAGGCCGGATTGGGCGCATCGGAAAAGAATTTTTTCTGGTTTACATTCAACCCCACACCGATAACCGAAAAATCAAGCTGGTTACCCTTAATCCTGTTTTGCACCAGTACCCCTGCCAGTTTTTTATCTTTAAACCACAGATCGTTGGGCCATTTTATTGATAAGTTTTCAATACCAAGCCGGTGTCCGACCACATCAAACAAGGCCAGCGAAACCATCTCCGTCAGCACAAACTGTTGCGACGGTTCCAGAAAACGGGGACGTAAAACAAGGCTGAAAGTCAGATTTTTCCCAGATTCGCTTTCCCAGCGTTTTTTGTCTGCTCCCTTACCCTGCGTTTGTTTGTACGTATGTAAAACCAGGCCTTCTTCCGCACTGCCATCAGCAATCAGACGCAAAGCTTCGTCGTTGGTAGAATCCAGATGACTATATTGACGCTTAACAAACTCCATACTTTAAAATTTCCTGCAAAATTAAGAGAAACCTGCTATGTTTTAGGAAACAAAACATAAGTTTAAGCATCCATTGGCGTAAGTCTTCAGGGCAGACCTGCGTTGGCAGGACTTATACATTATTAAAATCAATTCGATATTCCTTGTGGACGGTGAGGCAGAAAGCCTGTTAAGCTGTCAAAAAAAAATTATTGATAAATGGTGGCAACTCTTTCACCGACACTTTTGGTATTTACTGACTGTAATTTACCGGTTTCATGCTGTCTGCCAACATAAAAAACCCTATTTTTGCCGGCACAAACAGCAGCATGAAAAAAAAGGCGGTTATCGGCAACACAGAGGACATTCTACTACGGGCTGTCGCTGCTATGCAGGAGAAAAAAGCAAAAGATATTGTAAGCCTTGACCTGACAGATATTCAGGATGCTGTAACCGATTATTTTTTGGTTTGCCATGCCGCATCCAAAACACAGGTAAACGCCATCTATGATTATATTGAGGAGATGGTAACGAAAAATTGTAAAGAGCGCCCATATCATCGTGAAGGGTATGAAAATTCGGAATGGATTTTGATAGACTATGTGGATGTGGTGGTTCATATCTTTCTTGAAGATACGAGAAGCTTTTATAACATTGAATCGCTTTGGGCTGATGCAAAGGTAAAACACTACGAAAGCAATAAATAAATATTTGTAAATCACATTTGAAACAATAGAATGACAGAAGAAAACGACAAAAATAAAACACAGAATGAACAAAAGAGCAAGAACCCTTTTAGTAATTTGACAGGCCCGGGAGGCAAGAAGCCCAAGTTTAGTTTTTACTGGATTTATGGTATCCTTGCATTGGTTTTTATTGTTCCTTATTTTTTGAATACCGGTGGTGAAGCAAAAAAAACCGACTGGAAAGATTTGAAGCAGATGCTTCAGGAAAAGGATGTTCAGAAGCTTGTCCTGGTAAATAAGGATGTCGCCGAAATTTATTTGACATCTGGCGCATTGAAGATGGAGAAGTACAAAGGCCTGAAGAATAGTTCCAATACCTTTGGCCAGAAAACGCCCCAGTATTACTATAACGTGGCTTCGCCCGACATGTTTATTCAACAGGTTCAGGAGGTACAGAAAGGAAACAGTGACCCGGTGTATGTGGAAAGTGAAACCAGACATAACTGGAGTGGCGAAATATTGAGCTGGATTTTTCCCATTCTGTTGCTCTTCGGGATTTGGTTTTTTATCATGCGTATGATGAGTCGTGGCGGTGGTGGTGCCGGTGGCCAGATTTTCAATATCGGAAAATCAAAAGCCAAGATTTATGATAAAAACACTAGTGTAAACATCACATTTAAGGATGTTGCCGGACTGGAAGAAGCTAAAGTAGAAGTGATTGAGGTGGTTGACTTTTTGAAAAGTCCTGATAAATACACCAAGCTGGGTGGTAAAATTCCAAAAGGTGTTCTGCTGGTAGGCCCTCCCGGAACGGGAAAAACCCTGTTGGCTAAATCGGTGGCAGGGGAAGCTCATGTACCTTTCTTTTCACTTTCGGGTTCAGACTTTGTGGAGATGTTTGTTGGCGTCGGAGCCTCTCGTGTTCGCGACCTTTTCAAGCAAGCCAAAGACAAAGCCCCGAGCATAATTTTTATTGATGAAATTGATGCTATCGGACGTGCACGCGGAAAAAATCCTATGACCGGTTCCAACGATGAAAGAGAAAATACGCTGAACCAGTTATTGACTGAGATGGATGGTTTTATTCCCAACTCGGGGGTTATCGTGATTGCTGCTACCAACCGTGCAGATATTCTGGACAAGGCTTTGTTGCGAGCCGGCCGTTTTGACCGTCAGATTTTTGTGGAATTACCCGATCTCGATGCTCGGCGACAAATCTTCAAAGTACATATGCGTCCGCTGAAGCTGAACAAGAACATTGATATTGAGTTTCTTGCACGTCAGACACCCGGTTTCTCGGGGGCTGATATTGCCAATGTCTGTAATGAATCGGCACTGATAGCTGCACGTAAATTACACAAGAGCATTTCCCGTCAGGATTTTATGGATGCCATTGACCGTATCATTGGCGGACTGGAAAAGAAAAACAAAATTATCTCTCCCAAAGAAAAACAGGTCGTAGCACATCATGAGGCGGGACATGCCACCGTTAGCTGGCTGCTGGAATATGCCAATCCGCTGGTAAAAGTAACTATTGTACCGCGGGGAAAAACCCTTGGAGCCGCCTGGTATCTGCCCGAAGAACGGCAAATTACAACCACGGCCCAAATGTTTGATGAAATGTGTGCAGCACTCGGAGGTCGTGCAGCAGAAGATGTGGTTTTCGGAGAAATATCTACCGGCGCACTCAATGACCTGGAGAAAGTTACCAAACAAGCTTATGCTATGGTGGCATACTATGGCTTAAGCGATAGAATAGGAAACCTCAGTTATTATGATTCTTCCGGGCAACAAGAGTTTACTTTTGGAAAACCTTTTAGCGAGAAAACCAATGAAATTATTGACGAAGAAATCAGTAAGTTGGTGGAAAAGGCTTATAAACATGCCAAAGAAATTCTTATGGAGCATCGTGATGAGCTGGAAACGCTGGCAAAAAGGTTACTTGATAAAGAGGTGATCTTCAGCGATGATCTGGAGGAAATATTCGGCAAAAGGGCCTGGGGCGAAACTCTGAGCATGCGAGGTCACCTCACTGCCGGAAAAAGTCGCAAAAAACGACTTCCTGCTGCAAAAAAGGAAAAAAAACCTGAGACCACCATAAAAGAAATAAATCCAAAAGTTGTCAGAAAACCGGGGGGAGCCGCCGCAACAGAGGATAAAGCATAAACCATGGACGAAACAACCACCAAAGAAAAGATTCTGAAACGTGTACGGGACGCCCTTATTAGTAAAAAGGAGAATCCTTTTAAAGATATTAACTTTAACTCCTCTGTCTTTGTACAACCAAAAGAAGATAAAGAGATAGCCTTTGCCCGCAAACTGATGGATATGGACGGCACTTTTGTCTATTGCGAAAATGAAAAAGCACTTGGCGAAAGCCTGAAAGCACTGCTCGAACAAAAGAAGTGGCCTGATTATTTTGTGGTGGATAAAAAGGTGGAAATGTTATTGGAATCATTGGAGATTCCTTTCCGGAACGACCCTGCGGCATTTAACAAGATGACAGCCGGTATTACGCGTTGCGAATACCTGATTGCCCGTTTTGGTAGTGTTTTGGTATCTTCTGGACTTGATTCCGGTCGCCGGATGTTTGTCTTTCCCGAATCGCATATCGTGATTGCCTACACTTCGCAGGTTGTCGTTGAGTTGCGGGAAGCGCTAGTGGGAATGAGAAAACGCTACCGTGAAAGATTCCCTTCACAAATGACAGTGATAACAGGTCCCAGCCGCACTGCCGATATTGAGAAAACATTGGTTATGGGCGCTCACGGGCCGCGTGAACTTTATGTCTTTGTGATAGACGATGAAGATTAATTGAATCTTATTATTGAACAACTGACATCACAAACCACACCAGAAAAATGGGAATTTAAATCCTGAGTCCGGTTTAAAAAGGTGTATTGAGAAAAAAATATCTATAACCTTTTTAAATCAGACTCATTCATGAAAACAAATATGAATATCTTTTACGGAAAAGTCTGTCCTTTGTAAACACTTGCCTGGGAAGGAGCATACACCTGTCCTCCCATTCGCAACACTCCGCCATTATCCAATGTTACCTGAATATCGGCGCTCCCGTCGTTGCTGATGTTCATGGTAAAAAATGGACTTGAACCACCGTATTTTGGCTGTATGTGGGCTGTTACAGTCAATGCCTGCTTGTTATTCTTTCCCGGATAAAACCGGTAATTTGTCAAAAAACCTTCAGCAGTAACACCGCCAACGCCATTCCACCCCAAAACACCCTGAAAGCCGAACTGCAGGATAATTTTATTACCCTTGATAGCCACAAAATTAATGTCAGGAGTAACAGAGTAATAATTTCCGGCAGGTCCGTATAAACGTGTAGCCTGGAACACAAACTGCTTGTTCTTAATCAGCTTGGCATAAAATTTTCGTGAATTTAACGACCTTTTCTTCCGTTCTTCTTTTTTCTTTTGTTTTTCAAGCTTACGTTGTTCTTTTTTTGTTATCTGTTTTTTCTGTGCCATCCCAATATTCGGGACCGACAGCGTAATAATTAACAGCATTCCGAGGAAATAGATGAACTTTTTCATGATCTTTCTTTTTTTAAAAGAAAAGTTACCAAAACCATGCCAGATTTACTAAAGCCCATCATGCAACCTGAGGAGGCAGCCAGAGAACCCATATCCCCAAAAAATTATGAAAAAGCTCTCCGAAGGCCTAACCTGTTTTATTCATAAGTTTTTCGTCATGAGAAATATTACAATGGTAAAGACTTCACGGCAATGCTGCTATAAAGACATTTTATATTCGTATGCTCCGGAATCGAAATATCCGGACTACCTGGTTAAACAGATCCATACCAATAGTAGGCATACGGTTCAAGAAAGATACTATCGGCATGTGCAAAATTCCCTGTTATCAGGTTCTCAACCATTTTGCCTTGGCAAAGAGGAAAATTACGTGACCTGTCCGAAAAGTTAAAGATGGCCCAGAAACGTTTCTTCTCCTGCTCTTTTTGGATAATTATAACCTGATTATCCACTGTTTTTATTTCAAACTTCAGAAACGGGTCAAACCAATCGTAAGAGTGTCTGGTTTGTAGTAGTTTTTTGTACTCCGTGAAAACAAGGTTTCGCAATGAACCTTCCTCGGAAAGTGTTTCAAGGAGCTTATCATAATTTAGTTTAGAGCGATTTATTCTTCGTTTAATACCGCTCTTTTCAACGGCTGCCATATCGTTCTGTGTTCCGAGGAGGGAATGAATATATATTCCCGGGACCCCGGGTAAAGTAAGCATGAATGCCTGTGTAAGCATGAATTTTTGTGTTTTAAGCTGTCGCGAATCTTCCGGTGTGGAAACAATGTTCAAATAGGAGCAGTTAAGTTCATAAGGTGATCGTGTTCCATCCGGGTTATCTTTATAAGAAACAAATCCATGATTTGCTTTTGCCTGATGTTCAAGTATGTCTGTTTCTTCCTTCGTTAAAATACCTTTCACCGGCTGTAATCCAATACCATCGTGGCTGGCTGTAAAATTAAAATAACAAGCCTCTCCGGAAGGTAAAGCCAGACCGGAAAGCCACCTGCCAAGCTTTTGTACATTGGAAGTTATCAGGCTAAAAGCCAACAATGGCGGCAGGGTAAAGTTATACACCATATGGGCCTCATTGTTACCATTGCCGAAATAGGATATGTTGTCTTTGTGAGGAACATTGGTTTCGGAAATAAACAATATACCCGAAGTCAGACTTTCAACAATTTCACGGTAAAGCTGAATAACCAAATGTGTCTCGGGGAGATTCAGGCAGGTTGTGCCAAGTCGTTTCCAAAGAAACCCAACGGCATCAAGCCGGATGAGGCGGGCACCTTTGGAAATGTAAAAAAGCAGCAACTCCAGCATTGCTGCAAAGACCTTCCCACTGGCATAATTTAAATCTACCTGATCTTCACTGAAAGTAGTCCAAACACTTTTTATCTCTCCGGATTTTGTAGGATAGCGGTGAACAAGGGGCAACGCTCTCGGACGGAATACTTGTTTTAACCGTACATCTTTTTCATCAACTTCTACAAAAAAGTTTTCAAAATCTGGTTTCCCTGCAAGAAAACCCTTAAACCAGTCAGAGTCTTTCGACATGTGATTGATAACAGCATCAAACATTAAATGATATTTTGTTGAAAGCCTTTCGACATGATCCCAGGTTCCAAATTCAGGATTTACAGCATAATAATCTGTTATGGCAAATCCGTCATCGGACGAAAACGGGAAAAACGGCAAAATATGAATCATCTTAATAAGTCCGCCGAGATTTTGGTTTAGAAAATCATTCAGTGTTTCCAGCGGAAATTGCCCTTCACGGCTGATAGTATCAGCATAAGTGATGAGTACCACATCTTTTTCAGACAACAGTTTCTCATAATGCGGAAGGGAAGGCCGATATTTTTCCATCACCGCATCCACTTGCTTTTTAACTTCACCGGCCTTTTCTCCATAAAGCTCATTCAACCCTTCTGAAATACCCAACTCGTTCATTTTTATTAAAATATATAAGGTAAGGAAACTGAAAACAAAACAATCACCACAAAGAAAGTCACCAGTATCAGGTTTTCACGGGTCTTCCACCTGAACTTATCGACATGTAAAAGCTCTTTGTGATAACCTTTCGGAATTAGTGCACTGAGCGAAAGTGCCACACCTACCGTAACAATGGTGCCGATAGCATTCCACCAGAACCAAAATAGCTGCGGGACAAAAAGCCAAAGGACAACATTTACCAACACACCCGTGATAATTCCGACATTGACACCAAAGGCATGGGTGCGTTTCGACAAAATAGCCAGCAGAAAAGCCGCAAGAACAGGACCGTAAAATACAGATCCGATTTTATTGATAGCCTCAATAACAGTATCTGCAATTCCTCCTGTCACAAAGGCAAACATTATACATACAATACCCCAAAAAAGTGAAACAAATCGCGAAACTCTTACGTACTGCCTGTCGTTCATGGTTTTGAAACGCTTGATAAAGTCCTCAACGGTGACGGCAGACAGCGAGTTTATTGTAGAGCTGAGAGATGACATGGCAGCCGACAATATTGCCACCAGCAGCAGCCCTATTACGCCATTGGGAAGATATTTTATTATGAATACAGGCACCAATAAATCCGTACTGTTTTTTAGAGAAGCGCTGTGTGCAATAAAGATTTGATGCAAAGCTATCTGGTAACTGGGGTCCATGAAATAGAGCGTTCCCAGGATCAACCCCATAAAACTATAAATAAACGTTATGGGAAACCGAAACAGCCCGTTCACAGTAAGCAGTTTTCGGATAGTACCCGTATCTTTCGCAGATAACATACGCTGCATCTGTGTTTGATCAGTACCGTAGTAAGAAGTGTACAAAAACAAACCACCGATAAGCATGGGCCAAAATCCGAAGCTATCGCCGTGAAATCCCATTTTACTAAAATTAACAGCAGTAAGCCTGCTCATATCTAAATGAGAGACAAACTGATGCCATCCACCTATGGCATATAATCCAAAACCCAGACTAACCAGGATGCCAACGAAAAGAATAATCATTTGAATCATGTCGCCATATACAACCGCGCGCATTCCCCCCTGAAAAGAGTAGATTAAGGTAATGGCTCCAATGATAACGATGGTCTGCCAAAACTGAATATTTAATACACTTTGCAAGAT
This sequence comes from uncultured Lentimicrobiaceae bacterium, assembly GCA_964386145.1. Classification (GTDB taxonomy): domain Bacteria; phylum Bacteroidota; class Bacteroidia; order Bacteroidales; family F082; genus Sulfidibacterium. Next base: position 17,288 of record CAYLSW010000022.1, read on the forward strand.
AAGCGCCACAGCATAAACCATAACTCCGGTACCGAAAGAACGGCTGATCTGAAACACAAAGCTGATTAACAATCGTGAGCTGGCATCAAAACGTCTCTCCAGATATTCATAAATGCTTACCACTCCTGATTTGTATAAGGGGGGAACTATAACAACGACAACCAGGATCATGGCGAGGGGTACGGCAAACTCAAAAGTGAGCCACGACATACCGCCACCCGGCCGGAGTCCGACAAAAGCCGGAGCAGAAATAAAACTGATGGCCGACAACTGAGTTGCCATAACCGACAAACTCAACGGAAACCAACTCACTTTGCGGCCACCGAGAAAATAATCTTTTGATGATTTGTTGTCTTTAAAAAAATAGCCCAAGCCCAGAAAACCTCCGAGATAGGCAATAATGATGACGTAATCTAACCAGTTCATAGTTTGTCGTTCAATAAATCAATAATCAGAGCAGCTGTCCATGAAAATTGTTTTCCACCATAGCCGGACTGTTGCTTTCGCGATTTTTCTTTGTCTGGTTCAAAATACTCAAAAAAATCCTGCTCACGAACCATTTGCAAGGTATCTTCCTTTATTCTGCGTGCCCAATCACGTTCTCCATAAGATTTTAATCCCTCAATAATCAGCCAGTTCAAATTCACCCAAACCGGACCTCTCCAGTAACGCTGCGGCTCAAAACGGTTATCTAACGGGTCAAACGATGGCGCCAGGTAATATTCTCCATCTTTGGAAAATCTTTCCAGGGCAGGAAGCATCATTTTCATCTGCGGCAGCGATGGAATTCCAGCGAACATAGGAGCAAACCCCGAAGAGGTAAGTCCATCCAGCCACTTTCCACCTCTCAAATCAAAATGACGATACATACCGGCATCTTTATCAAAAAGTTTCTCATTAAAAGCTGAGACGGATTTCTCATTCCAGCTTTGCAATTGCTTTACATCACCTGCAAAACCAAATAGTTTACCGAGACGAATCAAACTTTTATTAGAAGCAACCAGCATACTGTTAAACAACGGGTCCTGCACAAGAAAAGGAGATTTTTCAGCAATTAACTCATCGCTGTAATGCCACTTTTTAAACAAGTCAATAAGATACAAATAGTAATCATATTCCCGTTTTGCCGGACGTTGTTCTTCTTTGAC
>CAYLSW010000023.1:0-18406 GCA_964386145.1 uncultured Lentimicrobiaceae bacterium
GTATTTCCATGTTTCTCGCCTCTGTCTTGATTTTGTTTGTGAAGGACAATAATTGATTCCAGAACATGGTTATCGAAGACGAATTTGTTGAATTACCAAGGGTTAGGCTGTTTACCCGAAAACTGATTCCTGATGGAAGCAGGCTGGACAAAGAGAAACCGATAGTCATTTTTCTTCACGAAGGTTTGGGTTCGGTAAAACAATGGAAAGACTTTCCGGAGAAATTTCTTGAGAAATGCCATTTACCTGTTTTACTTTACGACCGTATGGGCTATGGGAAATCTTCGCCTCGCAAAGAGAAGCGCGGACTTGATTATATCCATCGGGAAGAAGAGCTGCTAAGTCTCTTTATCCGGAAACTTTCCCTGAAGAAATATTATCTCCTCGGACATAGTGAAGGTGGTTCGCTGGCTTTGATTCATGCTGCAAAGCATCCGGATGGATTGCTAAAAGTAATCACTCTTTCGGCCAACACAGAACACGAACCGTTCATCACCTCCGGTATAGAAAATGTCAGAAAACAATACGAAAAACCAGAATCCAAACTAAAGCAGGCACTACAAAAGTATCATGGGACACGTTGTGATGATGTTTTCTATGCATGGTGCAATACCTGGACAGCATCTTCTTTTCAAAGTTGGAACATCAAAGCCGAACTGAACAGAATTCAGGTTCCGTTGCTCGCTTTTCATGGGCGCAACGACCAGTACACCAGCCTACTACAAATAGAGAACATTGGGCAATTTGTACCCGCCAAAAAAGAAATACACATTTTAGACCGATGTAGTCATCATCCGCATTTTGACTATCCTGAGAAAGTGCTGGCTGTTATTCGTGATTTTTTAGAACTGAATTAACCTGTTTGCCATATACACATTTTTACTTTTTCTTCTTCCCGTGAAGCCATGTGTGGCGAAAGTGACATTTCTGATATTCCGGATCTATGCGCACAAAGGTCTCCTTCGCATGATTGTTGATCCAGACATCGATGGTTTTACGTTGTTTCGCTTGTAAGGCCCACTGTTCAAACCGCGGATAGTCCTGTTTGAGGTTGGCTTTGTGGGGTGGAATCCGTTTTTCAAGATAAAGCAGGCGATAAGCATCTTTTTGATCTTCGGTTTTAAACGGTACCGGGTTTGAAATTTCACCAGGTTTAAGCTTGTTCACAATAAACGAAACCTGTGGGTCAAGTTGCTCACCCTCAAACTCAACACTGCCCGAACGTGGGTTCAACAGGTAGCCTCCATTATTTCTATTTTTACCTTGCGAATATTTCTCCACTGCTTTTTCAAAAGTTATGGAATCCGAACGAATCTCTTTCACAACAGTATCCAATTTTGACCTGGCTTTCTGCAAATCCTTTATGGATACTTTAGGAACAAGCAGGATGTGGCGAACATTGATGTAATCACCTTTGCGGGCAATCATTTGAATAATATGATAACCTGCTTTTGTTTCCACTACTCCCGAAATTTCACCGGGTTTTAACTTGTAAGCTGCCGCCTCAAATGCAGGATAAAGCTGGCCACGACCGTAAAATCCCAATTCGCCACCATTCTTAGCCGAACCCGGGTCTTCCGAATACAAGATGGCTAACGTGGAAAAATTCTCTCCATTCAAAATACGTTTACGCAATTCAAGCAACTCTTTTTTTACACGAAGCTTCTCTTCCAGATTTACCGGTGGCTTCCTGACAATCTGCCGGATAACGTACTCAGTTTTTATCATGGGAATACTGTCTTTGGGCAAAGATTTATAATAAGCTGCTATCTCGGAAGGCGTTACGGTAATATCACTAATAATTTTTTGCTGTACCTGCTGCGCCAGCATTTGGTCTTTTACAATATCATGAAGTTCGGATTTGATCTCAGGAAGTGATTTCCCATAATATTTCTCCAGCTTCTCCTGGCTTCCAAACTGGTTAATAAACCCGGAAAGTCTTCTTTCCAGCTCGGCACTAACCTGAACTTTGTCAACCTTAATACTGTCAAATTCGGCTTGGGCAACCATAAGTTTCTGATATAACAAACTTTCCAGGATATTACATTTCATATCCTGCCCGGTACCTACTATGGAACCCCGCATCCTGTAATTCAAATACTGATTTTCAATATCGGATTGCAATATCGGCGCGTTACCAACAACCGAGACCACCTTGTCGATGACCTTTCCTTTAGGCTGGCCGGTGAGGCTGTCCTGTGCCAAAACCGATGGCGGAAACACCATTAACAAAATGAAAAAGAGTAGTAACCCCGGAAGCTTTTGGCTGTTTATTTGAATACGATTTTGTCTTATCAGGTTCTTTATCATATTAATAGATTTCAAATTCTTTATGTTTTATAGCATGTTTAAAGATATCTTCCCGCAACCGGTTTATCATTTTCGTTTTGCGCCTGTTTATTAAAATTTGCCGAATAAAGTTTGTTTCCAGTTCTTCGGGCGATATATCATCTTTAATTTTAAAGTTGGCAAATTTAACAAGATAAATCCTGGTATTATCCTTAAAACGAATAATTCGATGATTTTTCAGATAGATTCCCTGATTATAAGTTTCGATGGGAATCACTTTAAGCAGTTGGTTAAACGGAATCCAGCTGTTTGTATCCGCCGAAAAAGATTCAGTCATTACCGGCGCATAATTTTCCAGCGAATCCAATAAGACACTGTCGGGCAGATGAAACATTCGCCAGAAAATTTTTTCCAGCTGGGGGCTGTCAACCCTGTCACGATCAAGAATTGCATAAATTACCTTCACGATATTTTCTTTCAGCTGAAAGTCTTTCAGATGACTTTTGTAATAATCGTCAATTTGCTGTTCCGTTATGATGGTGTCCATGTTTTGTCTGACAAATTCCGTTTCGTACTGATATATTATCAGTGAGTTACGGTATTCTTCAAGACGTTTTTTAAAATTCAGTTTATCTTCAGACAGGTTTTTCTCAGCCTGCTGAAGTAGCAGTTGTGTATGTACCCATTTGTTAATATAACTCCGACAGAAAAGCAGACTGTCGCGTGAAGATAGGGTCTTGGGTATTATCCCTTTCAAATCATTGATGTATAGGTAATTATCACCAACTCGTGCCAGTGGCACATTGGTTGTCTCACTTTTGTGTTTGCAACCTGAAAGACTGATGCTGACCAACAATATTGATAGCAACAACATAGTCAACAATCTGTGAGAGTTGTTATTTATCTTCCGGGAAAAGAGTTCTGGCGCAAATAGCATTATGATTTCTTTTTATTCTGAAACTTTATCAGCTTTTTCAATACTTTTTTGTTCACATGCACCGGATATTTTTTCCGGAGTTTTTGCACCCACACTTTTTCCAGATAATCCTGGTAATCAGAAGAGACAAGTCCGCGTGCCTGCTCTAACGGCATAATGCCGGGAGGAATAATTTTTTTGATAAAGACCAGACTGACCTTGTTTTCCACTTCCGAAGGGACAGGTTTTGAAAGTCCCGGATTCCAGGCGATGCTTTCCAGAATTCTGTTATCTCTTTTTTGGAAAGTACCGCTGTCGGCTTCAAGACCCTTGATCTTTATCTGGTGTTTCCGAATAGCCTGCAAAAGCTGCCCCTTATCTTTGTATTGGCTCAGGAGCGTTTTCATCTGACTCAGAAACGGTTTCGGACAGGAGAACACAATGGCTTCGGCTTCCACACCATGCTTGTATTTCGAGCGATGTTCTGCGTAAAAGCTTTGTAAACCCAAAGTGTCTTTCATGGCCTTCGTCCAAACCATTCTATCCATCAGGTTGAAAAGTAAAATGCCATCGTGATATTCGTCCATGAGAGCTTTAAAATCAGGATGGAAATCTTCAAGGTGGTCATTTTCATATTGCAGACAGTTTACATTCACAAACCGTTTAAACAAATGGTTCATCATCAGCTGTTTATTACTGTACCTTTTTCCGTCCTGATGTTGTGCAATAAAACGGGCAAAATCCTGTTGGGTATAAACTTTCGGCTCTGTCTTGCCAATTTCCATGAGGGTAAGGTTCCAGGTTCCGGGCAGACTGTCCGCATTAAATTTCCCTGTCAGCTTCGAGGAGTCCACAGCACTGAACAGAGCGTTTTTGGCATCCTGATAAATCCGGAGATCATTGTCTTTTTTAATTTTTGCCAGCACAGCCTCTTTACTCTTTTCGGCCCGTTGATCCTTCGCAACCCGCTCTTTCAGGTTGGACAGTTCCTCATCAAAGGTTCCCGGCCGCTTCCGGCTGAGAAGTTTTATGATGTGAAAGCCGTATATAGTTTGGAATGGTTTGGAAATTTCGCCAGGTTTCAGCTTGGCAATTTGCTCAACAAACTGGGGAACAATGCGCCCGGAAGAAAACTTGGGAAGTTTACCACCATTGTCGGCCGATCCACGATCTTCCGAATATTTTTTGGCTGCATCTTCAAAAGACATTCCTCCTTTGATCTTCTCGTAAATATTTTGAATCTTCTTTGCTTTTGCAATAGAATCAGCAGGGGTAAAACCCGGTTTTAGCACCACGAAAATATGTTCCACTTCTGCAACACCCATGGCTGGTTTTTTATCCGTAACTTTAATCAGATGGTATCCATAACGGGTACGAACAGGTTCGGAAATACTATCCACAGGCGTTGTGTATGCGGCTGTTTCAAAAGGATAAACCATATTGAAAACCGTAAAATAGCCCAAATCGCCACGGTTTCCACGATGTCCGCGCCGTTTTCCGGGAATAGCTTTTTGATCTCTCGCCGACGGGTCTTCCGAATATTTTACGGCCGCTTGGCCAAAATCAAGGCCTTTCACAATCTCCGACCTTATCTTAATGATTTTTTTCCAGGCTCTAAGCGTATCTGCCGGACTGGCATTCGGACTTACTCGAACAAGGATTTGACTGGCCCGCACATCATACTTCATGCGGTTGTATGCTTCTTTTACCAGCGAATCGGTTACTTTCTCATCCACAAAATAAGGGCGGGCCAGCTGCTTTCGATACCCTTTCAACTCTCTTTTAAAAGATGCTATTGTATCCATTTTCAGCTTCTCAGCCTCCAGCACTTTCAACCGGAAATCAATATAAAGCTGCAGATAGTCCTTCAGGTCGGTAGTATCTACGCCTTCAGTACCATTTTTGTTATAAACCTGCAGAAACTCACCTGCGGTAATTTTCTGCCCATCAATATTGAGCAGTTCTTTTTTCATCAAAGATTTCTGCGCATGAACATTCGCAGCAAAGAAAATAAATGCCGCCAAAAACCAGATTTTTCTCATATTCTCTCGTATTATTTATCCTTTTCTACTGTAATTGGGAGCTTCGCGGGTGATGGTGATGTCGTGCGGATGACTCTCGGCTGCGCCGGCAGCAGTGATCTTTATGAATTTTGCCTTTTGCAGGTCGTCGATGTTTCGCGAACCGGTGTAACCCATACCGGCACGCAGACCGCCAACTATTTGCAAAACAACCTCCGACAGGGTTCCTTTGTACGGGACACGTCCCTCAATGCCTTCCGGAACAAGTTTCTTAATATCATCTTCGGCATCCTGAAAATATCGGTCTTTGGAGCCTTGCTGCATGGCTTCCAGCGAGCCCATACCACGATAGGATTTGTATTTCCGACCGTCAAAAATAATGGCTTCACCCGGTGACTCATCCACACCGGCAAACAACGAGCCGGCCATGACACTGTCAGCACCGGCAGTAATGGCTTTCACGATATCGCCCGTATAACGGATACCGCCATCGGCAATAACCGGAATGCCGGAATTTCTTACCGCATTGGCAACATTATACACAGCCGTAAGCTGGGGAACTCCAACCCCGGCAACGATACGCGTTGTACAAATAGAACCAGGACCGATACCCACCTTGATGGCATCAGCACCTGCTGCCACCAAATCTAATGCAGCTTCGCGGGTAGCTACATTGCCCACAACCAAATCAATTTCCGGATATTTTTTTCTGACCTGTCCGGCCATCCGGAGTACAGCTTCCGAATGTCCGTGTGCCGTATCCACCACAATGGCATCCACGCCCGCATCTACCAGAGCAGCAACCCTGTACATAGTGTCGGAAGCAATACCCACGGCAGCAGCCACACGTAACCGTCCTCTACTGTCTTTACAACTGTTGGGATGCGCTTCAATTTTTATGATGTCTTTGTAAGTAATGAGTCCAACCAGCCCGAAATCGTTGTTGACCACAGGGAGTTTTTCTATTTTGAACTTCTGTAATATCTGTGCGGCCTCCTCAAAATTGGTAAATTCCGTAGTGGTAATCAGATTATCCTTTGTCATAACTTCCTGAATGGGCTTATCCATCGCTCTTTCAAAGCGGAGGTCACGATTTGTAACAATGCCCACCAGCCGACCGTCTTCATCCACCACCGGAATACCGCCGATGCTGTATTCGCGCATCATATTCAGCGCATCCACCACACGGGCATTAGCGCTAAGGGTAACCGGATTCAGTATCATTCCGTTCTCCGCCCGTTTTACCTTTTTTACTTCAATGGCCTGCTTTTCGATACTCATGTTTTTATGGACAACCCCAATGCCACCTTCCTGGGCCATGGCTATGGCCATTTTCGACTCGGTAACCGTATCCATGGCTGCCGAAACAAGGGGGATTTTTAATTCAATATTTTGTGAAAAGCGGGTGGTAAGATTAGTTTCTCTCGGTAAAACTGCCGAATAAGCAGGGACAAGAAGCACATCATCATAGGTAAGGCCTTCACCTAAAAATTTTTCATTTTCCATGGGCGTGGAGATGATTTAAAGTTTATGCAAAACTATCAAAAATCCGGTATTCTCGTAAAACCTTTTTTAGGGGCCGGGAATTTTAACAAGTTTTAACGGGATTTCATGTAACCTTTTTGTTTTTTGATGGGATACCCGGAAATTCCATAACGCTAAACAATTCTGAAATTGACGTTGTCCTTTTGGTTTCGGACGAGTGGAGAGAGGATTTGAATTTCCGGAAAGAATCGAATCCGAATTTTTGGTTTGATGTGTAAAATGGATACTTTTGTTCTATGGATAGAATCACCCTGTTTGCCGAGATATTACTGCCACTTCCCATTCCCGGAACATTTACCTATCGGGTTCCCCTTACACTGAACGATATCTTAAAACAGGGACAGCGTGTCTCGGTTCAGTTTGGGCAACGTCATGTCTATGCCGGACTGGTGACGGATATCCACGAACGACCTCCACAGAAAGGTATCCCTAAATATATTTTATCCATTCTCGATGAAAAACCACTGGTCAACACATTGCAATTTCAGTTCTGGAAATGGATAACCGGCTACTACATGAGTACTTTGGGAGAGGTGATGAATGTTGCATTGCCTTCGGCTTTTAAACTGAGTAGTGAGTCAAAAGTGGTTTTGTCGCCGGGATTTATCCCTGATAAAGAGACGTTGAGCGAATCGGAATACCGAATTACAGAAGCCTTGTTGCAAAAAAATAAAGGACTGACTATTAGTGAAGTAACAAATATTGTCGGCTATCAGAAAGTGCTGCCGTTGCTAAAAACCATGATTGAACGCCGGCTGATATCCATGGAAGAAGATATGAAACAGCAGTATAAGCCGAAAATGACAAAAATGGTGAAACTGGCACCGCTTTATTTTGAAGAGGAAATTCTTCAGGAGCTGATGGACCAGCTGGGAAAAAGAGCGCACAAACAGTTAGAACTGGTGATGGGATTTCTTTCTCTCTCCGGATTTCCGCTGAAAAAAGATTTCTCCGTTGCAAAAGCAGAACTGCTAACCAAAACAAAAGCCGGCGATGCTGCTGTTAAAGCACTTGTGGATAAAGGCATTTTTCTTCTCGAAGAAAAAATTGTCAGCCGCTTTTCGGAAGATGAAATGGCAACGAAAGCAACGTTTACCCTAAGTGCAAGCCAAAAGGAAGCCTATGACGCCGTGGTGATGCAGATGCAGAAACATTTGGTCGTGTTGTTGCACGGTGTTACTTCGAGTGGTAAAACGGAGTTGTACATCAAGCTGATGGAAGACACTTTGCAACAGGGAAAACAGGTGCTGTATCTTTTGCCGGAGATTGCCCTTACCACACAAATCATTAATCGTCTGCGAAAGCATTTCGGAGATGAAATTGGCGTTTATCATTCGCGTTACAACCAAAACGAACGGGCTGAGGTATGGGAAAATATTGCAGGACTTCAACAGGCCGGCGTTCATAAACCTTACCGTATTGTTCTGGGTCCACGTTCGGCTATGTTTCTCCCGTATGAAAACCTGGGGCTGGTCATTGTGGACGAGGAACATGATGCATCCTACAAGCAGTTCGACCCCGCACCACGCTACAATGCACGCGATGCAGCCATCTATCTCGCTAATCTTCACAAGGCCAAGGTGGTACTGGGTTCTGCCACCCCTGCCATCGAGACTTATTTTAATGCCAAAAATGGAAAGTACGGACTGGTTTCGCTTACCGAACGTTTCGGCGGCCTGAAAATGCCGGAGATAAAAGTGGTTAGTATGAAAGAAGAAAAAAGAAGACGCCTGCTGAAATCACACTTTACTTCCGTTCTGCTTGATCACATCAAACAGGCACTTGAGAAAAAACAACAAGTCATTCTTTTTCAAAACCGCCGGGGGTTTTCGTTGCGCATCGAATGTGAACAATGTAACTGGATACCACAGTGCAAAAACTGCGATGTCACCATGACCTACCACAAAAAACAGGAGTTGTTGAAGTGTCATTACTGTGGCTATTCACGGCCGGTGCCGGCAGTGTGTGAGGCATGTGGTAGCCCTCATCTCGTTATGCAGGGCTTTGGCACCGAAAAAGTGGAAGAAGAGCTGGCTCTGATTCTGCCGAATGCGCGTATTGACCGGATGGACTTAGATACCACACGAACGAAAAATGCTTTCCAGCGCATCATTTACAGTTTTGAAAACCAGAAAACAGATATCCTTACCGGCACACAAATGGTAACCAAAGGGCTTGATTTTGATAATGTACAAGTGGTGGGTATCCTGAGCGCCGACAACATGCTCAGCTTCCCCGATTTCAGAGCACACGAGCGTAGTTTCCAGATGATGGAGCAGGTGAGCGGTCGTTCCGGCAGGAAAAAGCAGCAGGGAACAGTCATTATTCAGACCTGGCAACCCGGCCATCCCGTTATCCGCGATGTGGTGAACCACGATTACGAAAATATGTACACCAGAGAACTTGTGGAACGAAACCGGTTTAAGTATCCTCCGTTTTACCGGCTAGTGATGATAAAGCTGAAACACAAAAAACCGGAAATACTAAACGAAGCAGCTGCCGTGCTTGCCCGCGACCTTAAAGCCCGCTTTGGCAATTTGGTTTACGGGCCGGAATACCCCATGGTTTCGCGTATTAAAAACCTGTTTATCAAGCAAATTTTATTCAAAATTCCCCGCAACAAACAGCAGGCGGAGAAAAAACAGCAACTAAAACTGAGCCTTGATAATTTTAAGATGCTGCCGAAATACAAATCTGTCCGTGTCCAGGTGGATGTGGACCCACAGTAAGTTTTCTTGTTTTTTCTCTTTCCGTATAACCACGTAAAGATCCTCATTATCCTTTTTCATAAAATATTTTTCGCTGGTGTGTTTTCCAGTCGGATGGTATCGTATTTAATAAAGCATTACGGGCCTCTTTCATTTTTTATTCCACTTTGGAAAGAATATTCTTGCCATTCAAAACTATCGTTTTCCGAAAATGGAAAGATGGTTTCTTAGTAATATTTACCAATTATTTTCCTTTTCTGACCAAAAATAACATAAAGCTTTGTTACAGCGTCATTTCACCATAGCTTTGAATGTGAAAAATTAACTAAAATACCTCATCATGGAAAATATTTTTATACGTCCTGAGCTTTGTATTGGTTGTCGTCACTGCGAAATAGCCTGTGCTGTCGAACATTCTCGAAGCAAGGATTTGTTTGGAATGTTGAAAGAAACTCCCCGGTCGAGGCCGAGAATTCATGTTGAAATCGGTGTAGATTTCCTCACATTTCCTAATCGCTGTCGCCACTGCGACCCGGCACCATGTATGCAGGTGTGCCCGACTGAAGCTTTGTATCGTGACAAAAGCACTGGAAATGTGTTGATTGCCTACAACAAATGTATTAACTGTGGCGCTTGTGCTGTTGCCTGTCCGTTTGGTATTATTACTTTCCATAAAGTACCGGAAATCTCATTTGACAGGGAAGTAAATGCAAAATGTGATGGTTGTATTGACAGAATACGCAAAGAGGAAGAACCGGCCTGTGTGGAAGCTTGTAAAACTGGCGCTCTTGTATTTGGTGAAATTAATCAACTCATCCGTAACAGCCGGAAAGATTTTACTATCCGTATGATTAAATCGCAGGGTGCAGATGTTGAAACAACCAAAATTCCAAAATCGGTTCAGCAATACCGGGAAATCTTAAAGAAAATTGCCGAAACAGGTCCTTTACCGAATTCATAGTTTAAAAACCTTAAAAGATTATACAAATGAAAAAGATAGATGTTAAACTGATAGCTCAACAAAGATCAATCGACGAATCAAGTCAGGAAATTATTGAAAAAGCCATAAATGAAGGTATAGAAACCGCATGGGACAGGCTTGAAAAGCAGCAACCTCAATGTGGTTTCGGCCAGCTCGGAGTCTGTTGTAACAACTGTTCTATGGGACCATGTCGGGTAGATGTTTTTAAAGAAGACGGTCCGACAAAGGGTGTTTGTGGCGCCAATGTTGACACTATTGTCGCCCGAAACCTGCTTGACGACCTGTTGGTGGGCGCTGCTTCCCACTCCGATCACGGACGTGAGGTACTCGAAGTTTTGCTTGATACCGCTGAAGGAAAAGCACAAGGCTATGAAATTAAAGATGTGAAAAAATTAAAAATTGTAGCCAAAGAATATCATATCGAAACTGAAAGCAGAGCCAAAGAAGATATAGCCAAAGATTTGGCATTAAAAATGTTGGAAGAATTTGGTACGGTAAAAGGTTCCATTGATTTGATAGCTAGTCGTGTACCGGAAAAGACATTCTCCATGTGGAAAAAAGCCGGCATTGTTCCCCGTGGTGTTGACCGTGAAATTGTTGAAGGAGCGCACCGCGTACACATGGGTGTGGGTGCCGACCCGACAAACATGCTATTACATTCGTTGAGGATTTCTCTTTCCGATGGCTGGGGTGGCTCAATGATGGCCACTGAAGCATCCGACATTCTTTTCGGGACACCTGCACCAAACACTTCATTTGTGAATCTTGGCGTATTGAGCCACGACCGTGTCAATGTTGTTTTGCACGGACACAATCCTATTCTTTCCGAAATGATTGTGAAAGCTGTTGCTGATCCTGATCTGAAAGCGCTTGCCGATGAAAAAGGCGCCAAAGGCATCAACCTTGTGGGAATGTGTTGTACAGGAAACGAATTATTGGTTCGTCATGGTATTCCACTTGCCGGTAATTTATTAGACCAGGAATTGGCTATTGCCACCGGCGCCGTTGAAGCCATGGTTATTGATTATCAGTGTATTTTTCCATCTATTACACAAACTGCCAAATGCTTCCATACCAAAATTGTTGCCACCAGCGAAAAATCGAAGGTTCCCGGAGCTATTTATAAGGAATTTCATACGGAAACAGCACTTGATACGGCAAAAGAAATTATTCGCATCGCCATAGAAAATTTTCCCAACCGTAATCCCAGTCGTGTGCAAATTCCAAATAAACCCATGAAATTGATGGCTGGATTTTCAGAGGAAAAGCTAAGAGAATCGTTAGGAGGAACCTATAAGCCGCTCATTGATGCCATTGTTGCGGGAAAAATCAAAGGTGTTGTTGGTTTGGTAGGTTGTAACAACCCGAAAATCAAACAGGATTATGGCTTCATTGCTTTAACAAAAGAGCTTATAAAACGAGATATTCTTGTACTGGTTACCGGATGCGGCGGTGTGGCAGCAGGAAAGGCCGGTTTGTTAATGCCCGAATCGGCCAAATTTGCCGGCGATGGATTAAGGTCGATATGTGAAGCTTTGAATATCCCACCGGCGCTGCACATGGGTTCCTGTGTTGATAATTCAAGAATTTTGGTTTTGGGTGCCAATATTGCCAAAGAACTGGGTTGCGGTATCGAAGACCTTCCTTTGGGTGGCGGGGCACCAGAATGGTATTCGCAAAAAGCAATTTCCATCGCCGCTTATTTTGTTGCTTCTGGGGTCTATACTATTCTTGGTCTTCCCCCTAAAGTATTTGGCAGCGAGAATGTTGTGGATATCTTAACCAATAAATTGAACGATGTGCTGAATGCAGCCTTTGCCGTAGAACCCGACCCGGTAAAAGCTGCCGAGATGTTTGAAACGGAAATTAACAGAAAACGTAAAGCTTTGGGTATTTAAAAACGGCGAAAGGCAAAAAAGACCAATATCCATCTCGCCTTTATGCTTATAATCAACCTGCTCCCTTTTTATATGTAACAGGCTGACAGTTTTAACTCTACCCATAAAATATCAATCTCAGAAAAATAATTTTCTTTGTTAAAAGTTCTTCAAATGAATGTTAAAGAAATAAATGAAATACTTGAAAAGCATCCTGAACCTACGGGGAAAACATTAAGTATTTTAGAAGATATTCAGGCAAAAGATGGGTATCTTTCGCAAGAATTATTGTCTTTAGTAGCTGAAAAAATCGGGCTTCCGGTTGCAAAATTATACAGCGTTGCTACCTTTTATTCTTTTTTCAACTTACAGCCGGTAGGCACCAACATTATATCGGTATGCATGGGAACGGCTTGTCACGTGAAGGGGGCATCGCAGATACTCGAAACTTTGATGAATTTGCTTGAACTTGAAGGCGAAGGCATGACTGAAAACAGAAAGTTTATTTTGACTACCAAAGATAAATGTTGTACGCTTACCCAAGCACGTTGTTTTGGCGCTTGCAGCATGGCTCCGGCTATAAGTATAAACGAAAAAATTTACGGTTATGTTAATGTTCAAAAACTACCTAAAATATTGAAAAAATATGGCTGGAAGGGGAAATAATAAAATCATTATGCGCAAACATTTGGAAAGTGTTGTAAAACAAGGCCTGTTGACACTGCATCCGAAAGATAAAATTAGAATTGCCGTTGGTTATGCCACTTGTGGAATTGCTGCGGGAGCCGATTCTGTTTATCGGGAATTGGAAACATATATTTTTGAAAATAACTTGCAGGAACAAATTTATGTAACTAAAACAGGATGCTTTGGCTTTTGTAAACAAGAACCTTTCGTAAATGTTGTTATTCCAGGAAAACCTTTGGCAATTTATGGTAACGTAACAACAAATGATGTCGAAAAAATCATCACTGCCTCTTTGAATAAAGGTATCTTTCCTGAAAAAGTATTTTGTAAAATAGAACACTGGAATCACATAACCTCAGAGATTAATTACGGAAAAGGATTTGATAAAATACCCCTTTGGAACGAATTACCTTATTACAGTAAACAGGTAAAAGTCGTTATGCGAAATGCCGGACTTACCAATCCCGACAGTATTGAAGAATATATCGCCGTTGGCGGATACAAATCACTTTTCAGGGTACTGAAAGAGATGTCGCCCAATGAAGTCGTTAAAGAAATTACGGATGCCGGATTGCGGGGAAGAGGCGGCGCCGGATTCCCGACAGGAATAAAATGGCGCAATACCCAAAAAGAGAGATCAGAAACCAAATATCTCATTTGCAATGCCGATGAAGGCGACCCGGGTGCTTATATGAATCGTAATGAAATGGAAAGTGACCCACACATGATTATCGAAGGAATGGTCGTGGGAGCTTACGCCATTGAAGCAAAAACAGGATTTATTTATATTCGTGCCGAATATCCTCTCGCTATTGAACGACTGCAACTGGCAATAAAACAAGCTCATGCGTATGGTTTACTCGGAGAAAATATTCTCGGTACCGGTTTTTCATTCGACATTCATATAAGGCGTGGTGCCGGCGCTTTTGTTTGTGGTGAAGAAACCGCACTTATTGCTTCGCTCGAAGGGGAAGCCGGACGGCCACAGCCACGACCTCCTTACCCTTCAGTTCACGGCCTTTGGGGAATGCCAACCAATATCAACAATGTGGAAACATGGTGTAACATACCGGTTATTATTGAAAAAGGTAGCAATTGGTTTAAAACTCTCGGTTCCCCCAATAATTCGGGTACCAAAGTATTTTCTCTTGTGGGAAATGTTAACAAAGTTGGCCTGGTGGAAGTAGAACTTGGCACCTCTTTGGAAACTATTGTTTGTGAAGTTGGCGCTTGCGGCATTGATGGAAAAAAAATTAAAGCGGCCCAAACCGGTGGCCCTTCGGGAGGTTGTATTCCTTCGTATTTGTTTGCTACACCGGTAGATTATGATAATATGAAAAAAGTCGGCTCCATAATGGGCTCAGGTGGCATTGTGGTTCTTGATGAAGACAGTTGCATGGTGGATACGGCAAAATATTTCCTAAACTTTTCGGTGGACGAATCCTGTGGAAAATGTGGTCCATGTCGTGAAGGGCTGAAACACATGCACGAAATCCTCGAACATATTGCCGAAGGAAAAGGACAACCGCAAGATATTGATTTGTTAAAGTCGATGGGCGATACCATTAAGAAAACATCGCTTTGCGGATTGGGACAAACCGCTCCGAACCCGGTAATTACCACTTTGCAATATTTTGAAGAAGAATATAGAAAACATATTGAAGAAAATGTTTGCGAGTCCAAAGTGTGTCGCGAACTTACCTCTTTTTACATTTTGACAGACAAATGTATAGGTTGCAGATTGTGTATAACACATTGTCCGGTGGATGCCATTGATGGTAAGGCTAAATATGTTCATGTCATTGATCAGGAGACTTGTATCTCGTGTAGTAGCTGTTTCAGTGTTTGTCCTTTTGAAGCGATAGTTAAACTTTCGGGTGAATCAATAGAAACACCTGAAAAACCTATTCCTGTCAATAAATAATGTGGTATGGAAAAGAAAGTCAAAATAAAAATAAATTATACAGAATATCGTGTCAATGAAAGAGAAAACATACTCTCCTTTTGTCAGAAGAAAGGCATTGATATTCCTGCTTTATGTTATCACGAAGCGTTAAAACCTTACGGCGCCTGCAGACTTTGCATTGTGGATGTGGCCATTAGGAATAAAAAGCTTGAAACAGCTCCCGCTGATACAGATTCCGGCAAACCGCTTTTTCACAAATATACCGAAGATGTGAAACATGGAATAACCACCTCGTGCACTTTAAAGGCAACAGAGGGCTTGGAAGTTCTTACCGAAACGGAAGAAATTGAGAATCACCGTAAAATACTCTTTCAATTTTATCTTGCACAGGCACCGAATTCGGAAGTTATAAAAAAACTGGCTGCAAAATATCATGTGGAAGAGACTCCTTTTACAATAAAATCAAGAGAAAACGATAATCTGGATAACCAGTGCGTATTGTGTGGGTTGTGTGTCCGGGTTTGTAACGATATTATCGAAAAGGGGGTTATTAATTATACTGGCAGGGGGTATTATGTTAAAATTAATACGGCCTTTGCCCTGCCGAGTGATATCTGTATGGGCTGTAAAGCTTGTGCCGGGGTATGTCCTACGGGGGCTATCCGGTTTGAAGATGTGGGTGATACGCGGTATGGTCATTCATGGTCAGAGACAAAAATAGCGCTCAAGCAGTGCAGCATTTGTGGTGGATATTACGCCCCTCAACCGTTTGACAACAGGATTATCAATGAAATGAATCCCAAAATAGAAAATGAATTGAAAGATATGTGCCCCGTTTGCCGCCGGAAACAGATAACGAAAAAGCAGGTGGCAATGAAAGAGAACAGATTCGATATTTTAAATTTAAAATAACTTTTAAAAAAGAAAACAGATGCCAAAAAAAGATCCGAGAAAACAAAAGCTTTATGAAACAGCCGAACAATTGAAGTCGAGAAAACATAATGACAATAAAAATAGTTTCAGAATGGTGATCACCGGGAAAGGAGGAGTTGGCAAAACAACTTTTACCTCGGTATTGGCCAAATTACTGGCCCGGAAAGATTTTAACGTTCTTGCTGTGGACGAAGACCCGCAAATTAATCTTCCGTATTCGTTGGGTTTACCACAGGACATGGAAATTACGCCCTCTTCACGAAATGTGGATTACATTGAAGAAAAAACCGGTGCCCGCCCCGGTGAAGTGTGGGGGGCCATGCTTCGCCTGAATCCGGATGTTTCGGATGTGGTGGCCAGATTCGGTATAAAGGTTGATGATAACATTGACCTGATTGTTATGGGAAGTGTTATGCAGGCGGCTGCCGGAT
The DNA here is from genome assembly GCA_964386145.1 of uncultured Lentimicrobiaceae bacterium. Taxonomy (GTDB): domain Bacteria; phylum Bacteroidota; class Bacteroidia; order Bacteroidales; family F082; genus Sulfidibacterium. The sequence goes on from CAYLSW010000023.1 coordinate 16,296, forward strand.
GTCTTTGTCCTGAAAATGCTCTGCTTGATTCCATTGTGAAATTTATTGCCCTGCGTGAAGGAGAAGTGATTTTGATGGACACACAAGCCGGCGTTGAGCATTTTGGACGTGCTTTGGCAAAGGGATTTAAGCAAACGGTGATTATTACGGAACCCACTTTTAATGCTTACCAGGTAGCCAAACATTCGGCTGTCCTCTCAAGACAGTTAGGTATTCCGTATGTCCATTTAGTAGTTAATAAAGTGAAAAACAGTGAACAATACGAAAAATTTAAAAAAGTTGCCGGTGACAGCCTCGAAGATTTCAACGAAATTTTCGTTTTACCTTATGATGAAAATATTCTGGAAACGGAACCCGATATTACCCCTTTGTTAGATAAAGATGTATCCTACATTAATGCTATGAAAAAGCTGGTGAACACATTGGTCGATTACGGAATGAGAAGTTAAAAAAATAATCATTTTTTAATTTTTTGTCAACTAACCTCATTAATTCATAAGTTTTTCGTCATGAGAAGTCAAAATACAAAGAGTATATAAGCGCAGATTTTCGACACGCAGCAGTAGCCTTAGCTATTTCGAGAATCGGAAATCAAACATTGCCTTTAATCAAAGCAGTTTGGCCTCGCAATAGATTAATTTGTGAATTAATCAGTCCCCCAATAAGCGAACTTGTTCCTATTATGGAAATACACGAAAAGCAGTAAATGAACAATTTACAATTCTGTGTATAAGGTAGGCTAAGTTAATACTGAGTAACCATTGTGGTAATGATGTGTCTGTCCGGAGATTCTGAGAAAACTTCCTCTTTGTTGCTGTAATTATTCATATCTTTGTTCAGAGAGAAGTTTTTTACTTTTTTTATAAATTAATCAGGTTAAATAAATTACAATCGTTGAACTTTGGATTATCAGCTATGGAAAAAAAGGAACTTCCGCAAATCGGCACAATTTTATTTTCGAAAGATTTTAAGATTGTTGGTATAAATTCTATTGCAAGAAAAGTGCTTAATTTCGAAAAGGGGTATTTTGGAAAAGATTTAAAAGAACTGCATCCGCAAAAAGCACAATCCAAAATCGGCCTTATTATAAAACAGTTACAGGGAGGCCGCGAAAATGTTACAGTAACCATGTTGATAAATGTATTGGGCAAAGTTTTGCTGCTAAATACAACGCGACTGGAAATTACAAGCAAAGAGGATATTGTTTTTGTTATGAATTTCGTTGATATAAGTAAAGCTACCCACGCAGAAATAAATAAAGAGACAGGGTTGATTGAAGTGAAGAAGATTCCTGTATTTTATCAAAATTCAATAATTTATTTGTTACAATCCGATATTTATTTTATAAAATCCGAAGAAAATTATTGCCATATTTATACCGAAAAGAAAGAATATTTTGTCCGTTCAAGTTTGCGGGATCTGACTTTTAACTTTACCGGAACCAAACTGAAAAGAGTACACAAGAGGTATATCATTAATATTGATCGAATTAAAAAGATAGAATTGCAGGAAAACCGGCAGGCATTGGCCTATTTTAATGACGAAAAAGCCCCCCCTGTAACAGTGGCCCGGCGAAAAGTAAAGGAACTTTTGGATTTGTTAAAAAAATAATCCTCTCGTTGTAAAGTAAATTTAAAATACAATATTGATGCCCATCCTGATATTTCTTGGGTTCCCGGGTGTAAAGTGCAGCTCATCAACCGGTTTGTTTTCCCATTTCATGCGACTCTCCGTATCAAACTGTGCTTCATTCCATTCGGCATTGAGCAGGTTCTCAATGGTTGCAGAAAAGGTGTATTTATTCCAGTGCCAGGCAGCGCCAAAGTTGATGAGCGTATAGCCCAAAGCCGTAACAGTATTGTCTTCATTCGCCGGGCGGCTACCTATATGAATGGTTCGCAGTGACAAGTCAAATCCATGATAGCTGGCCATGGTTATTCCTCCCGTGAGGGTAAAATTGGGTGCCAGCGGAATATAGTTACTGCCTTTGGGAAGCTCGTTAATTCTACCCTGCGAGATGGTCATATCGGCGTCAGCCCAAAGCCACCGCGTAATCTTTAACCTTCCTTCACAATCCAGCCCAAGCCGTTGTGTTGGATTGCTTAACTCGG
>CAYLSW010000024.1:0-17200 GCA_964386145.1 uncultured Lentimicrobiaceae bacterium
GAGACGACAAAAAAGGAAAATATGTGGTTATAGATGACAGAAAGCAAACTATCCCGGTTTATGACCCGCGTTTTGAAACCATTTTCCCGCGAATGTGGAGCAATGATCCCGGTAAACCAGGTCAAATCAGGATTTACAAAAGCCAGGCTTATGGCGGCACGGGAGGGACGCCCATCCGTGTGGATATGGGCAATGGGAAGACAAAAGTCCTTATGCGGCCAAGCTTTGCCACCAACCTGAAGTTTTTCTTCACCTATCAGATCGGCCACATGTATATCCGTTATTTCATGTGGAACTTTGCAGGGCGGCAAAACAATATTGAGGGGCAGGGAGAGATAAACCATGGAAACTGGATCAGCGGGATCAACTTCATTGATAAAGCCCGTCTCGGCAACCAGGCAAATCTGCCTGCCAGTATGAAAAATCCGGCAAGGACCCGATTGTATTTTTTACCGTTAATCCTTGGGCTACTGGGTTTTTTCTTTCTGCTTTCCAAGAGTAAAAAAGATACCTGGGTGGTATGGATGCTCTTTTTCATGACGGGACTTGCCATCATTATCTATCTGAACCAGACGCCAATGCAACCCCGCGAGCGGGATTATGCCTATGTAGGTTCGTTTTATGCCTTTGCCATCTGGATAGGTTTCGGGGTGCTTTCACTTTACGAAAGTGTAAAGAAATATTTTGGAAAGAAAGAGGTTGCTGCTATTCTTGTTACGGTGATCAGCTTGATACTGGTGCCGGCAAACATGGCCAAAGAAGAATGGCCGTCACATGACCGGGCAGGCAAGTTTTCGGCACGTGATTTTGCGGTGATGTATCTTGAGAGTTGTCCTCCCAACGCCATTTTGTTTACCAATGGCGACAACGACACCTTCCCGCTTTGGTATGCACAGGAGGTGGAAGGTATCCGCACGGATGTGCGTGTGGTGAACTACATGCTCTCCAGTGCTGGTTGGTATGTTAACCAATTGTTAAAGCAGGAATATAATTCTGCTCCGCTACCACTCTCTATCTCTTCTGAGAAATATGACCTCGGAGCCATGAACTACATTCCCGTTTATCCTATGATTAAAGGGGCTGTTTCCGTGAAAGATGCAGTTGACTTTATTAACAGCAACAATCCGAAGACCAAAATGCCTTTGCAAAACGGTGGTAGAATAAGCTATCTTCCAAGTAATAACCTGTTTTTAAAAGTAGATTCTGCTGCTGCCGTGAATTCGGGAACGGTCTCTCCAAAAGATGCCGGAAAGATTGTAAAAAAAATCAGCTGGAAAGTTACCCAGGGTTATCTCTACCGTAATGACATAATGTTGCTGGATTTGATTGCGCACAATAATTGGAAACGACCTATCTGTTTTGTCAATCCTTCCAGTGTGAGTAAGGTACTGAATATTGAAAAATATACTCACATGAGAGGTATAGTTTATCAGTTTACGCCGGTTCCTGCCATGAATTATATTAAAGGTGTTGGCGGTGTTGATCCCGGAGATTCTTACCGGATTCTTATGAGCAAAAAAGCACGTTGGGGGAGGTTGAACATGCCGGATGTGCATGTGGACCGTACAAGTTTCCGAAATTCCGGTATTGCCATACAGTCTTATGTGCGCCTGGCTCAGGCATTGGTCAACCTGCACAAATCCGATTCTGCCGTTAACGTCCTTGACAGGTTAATTTATTTCTTCCCCAACAGTAAATTTCCTTTTAACTACTTCTCTATTCGTTGGGCCTTATTGTATTATCAGTCGGGAGCTTTTAAAAAGGGAGACCAGGTTGCCACGGATATTTACAACCGTTATATGGGCGACCTGAGTTACTATAACAGCCTGAACGAGCGATTTATCCCGTTTTATAACAACAATATCCGTGAGTCTCTGTCCGCGCTTCAGCAACTGTCGCGTCTCGCCAAAGAATATCATCAGGATACCCTGTCAAAGAAATTCAAGAAAGGATTTAATGACCAGCTAAAGCTGTTGGAAGGCTCCATAAAATAATATTCTGCCATTCGTGTAATATTGATCGAACATGGAATAATAATTTAAAAATTAGTGTTCTATGTTCATTCTTCATTTTCTTTGGAACGGATTATACATATTCGTTTTCTCATTGTTTAAAATAACTAAAATTACAGGACAATAGTATAATTTCCTAAATTCGCAACCTGAATTCATTTTCAAAAAACAATTACATTCATGAATACTTTTAAGAAACTGAATAACCGGGTGGGGTGGGGCGTTTTTGCTATTGCTGCCTTCGTCTATCTCTCCACCATCGAGCCTACCGCCAGCTGGTGGGATCCGGGTGAATATATAGCCACATCTTTTAAGCTACAGGTAGGTCATCCTCCGGGAGCACCACTGTTCCAGATGATGGGCAGGATTTTCTCTCTGTTTTCCTTTGGCAATGTGGCCCATGTGGCCATGACAATTAATGTTATGTCAGCGCTGGCCAGTGCTTTTACCATTTTGTTTCTTTTCTGGACCATCACCCTGTTTGCTAAAAAGATTTATATAAAAAAGGCAGGAGATGAACTGTCCAAAGGCCAAATGTGGGCTATCCTTGGCGCCGGTCTTGTGGGTGCGCTGGCCTATACTTTTAGTGATTCGTTTTGGTTTTCTGCCGTGGAGTCGGAAGTTTATGCCACCTCCTCTTTCTTTACGGCTATCACCTTCTGGGCTATTTTGCGATGGGAACAAGTTGCCAACGAACGAAGCGGTTTCCGGTGGATTATACTGATTGCCTATCTCTCCGGACTTGCCATCGGGGTACACCTGCTGAATCTTTTGACAATCCCGGCCATTGCGTATGTCTATTATTTCAAGAAATATAAATTTTCGTGGAAAGGATTTATCATGGCAGGAATTGTGGGGATAGGTATTCTGGCTATTGTGATGTATATTATTATTCCTCAGATTGTTAATTTTGCCGGAAAGTTTGAGCTTTTCTGTGTAAACGATTTGGGCTTCCCTTTCAACGTTGGCACAATAATCTATTTCCTTGTTTTAATAGGTCTTCTCGCATACGGGATTTATTATACCCAAAAGAATGGGAAAGTGGTTTACAATACCATATTGCTGGCGTTGACTTTTGTGGTCATTGGCTATTCTTCTTTTCTGATGCTGGTTATCCGTTCCAATGCGGATACGCCCATCAACGAAGATGACCCGAAAAATGCCGTGGATTTGCTGGCCTATCTTAACCGGCAGCAGTACGGAACCTGGCCATTGCTTTACGGACAGTATTACAACGCTCCAGTCGTTGGCCGGGAAAATGGGACTCCGGTTTACAAAAGAGACGACAAAAAAGGAAAATATGTGGTTATAGATGACAGAAAGCAAACTATCCCTGTTTATGACCCGCGTTTTGAAACCATTTTCCCACGTATGTGGAGCAACCAGAAACCCAGTCATATCCGAATTTACAAAAGCCAGGCTTATGGTAGCAGGGATGGAACCCCCATCCGGGTGGATGTGGGTAACGGAAAAACCAAAGTGCTTATCCGGCCCGATTTTGCCACTAACCTGAAGTTTTTCTTCAAATATCAGGTTGACCACATGTATATCCGTTATTTCATGTGGAACTTTGTGGGGCGGCAAAACAACATTGAAGGTCAGGGGGAGATAAACCATGGAAACTGGATCAGCGGGATCAACTTTATTGATAAAGCCCGTCTTGGCGATCAGGCACATTTGCCTGCGAGCATGAAAAATCCGGCCAGAGCCAGGTTATATTTCCTGCCGCTTATCCTTGGATTGCTGGGCTTTTTCTTCCACCTCTCCAAAAGCAAAAAAGATACCTGGGTGGTATGGATGCTTTTTCTTATGACGGGACTTGCCATCATTATCTATCTGAACCAGACGCCAATGCAACCCCGCGAGCGGGATTATGCCTATGTAGGTTCGTTTTATGCCTTTGCCATCTGGATAGGTTTCGGGGTGCTTTCACTTTACGAAAGTGTAAAGAAATATTTTGGAAAGAAAGAGGTTGCTGCTATTCTTGTTACGGTGATCAGCTTGATACTGGTGCCGGCAAACATGGCCAAAGAAGAATGGCCGTCACATGACCGGGCAGGCAAGTTTTCGGCACGTGATTTTGCGGTGATGTATCTTGAGAGTTGTCCTCCCAACGCTATTTTGTTTACCAATGGCGACAACGACACTTTCCCGCTTTGGTATGCCCAGGAGGTAGAAGGCATCCGTACGGATGTGCGTGTGGTGAACTATATGCTCGCCGGCGGTTCGTGGTATGTTGACCAAATGTTTAAGCAGGAATATAATTCCGCACCACTGCCGCTCTCCATATCTTCTGAGAAATATGACCGCGGTGCTATGAATTTCATCCCTGTTTATCCCGTGATTAAAGGGGCTGTTTCAGTGAAAGACGCGGTAGATTTCATTAAAAGTGATAATCCAAAGACTAAAATGCCCCTGCAAAATGGTGATAGAATTGACTACCTCCCAGACAAAGAACTGTTTCTGAATGTGGATTCTGCTGCTGTTGTAAATTCGGGAACGGTCTCTCCGAAAAATGCCGGCAAAATTGTAAAAAAAATCAGCTGGAAAGTTACCCAGGGCTATCTTTATCGTAGTGATGTGATGCTGCTGGATTTGATTGCCCACAACAATTGGAAACGACCCATCTGTTTTGCCAATCCTTCCAGTGTGAGTAAGGTGTTGAATGTGGCGAAATATAGTCATATGCGCGGACTTGTTTATCAGTTTACGCCTGTTCCGGCAATGGACTATTACAAGGGAGTTGGTGGTGTTTCTCCAAATTCTTCTTACCGCATTCTTATGAATAAAGATGTACGCTGGGGCCGGCTGAATATGCCGGATGTGCATGTGGACCGCGAAAGCTTCCGAAATTCCACTCTTGCCAAGCAGTCTTATATCCGTCTGGCACAGGCATTGGCAAATCTCCATAAGTATGATTCGACTGTGAAAGTGCTTGACAGGGGTATTTATTTCTTCCCCAACAGCAAATTCCCATTCGGCTATTACACTATTCATTGGGCATTGTTGTACTACCAGTCCGGTGCTTTTGGTAAAGGAAACAAGGTAATTACCGAGATTTACAATCGGTATATGCAGGACCTGAGATATTACAACAGTTTGAATGACCGATTTGTTTCGTATTACAACGATAATATCAGGGAGTCTTTATCAGCACTGCAACAAATGATTCGCATAACCAAAGACTATCATCAGGATACTCTGTCTAAGAAGATAAGCAAGGGATTTTATGACCAGCTTAAGCTGATGCAGGGAACCATTAAGTAGGCTTGATTTTTATCAAAAAGTCCGAAGTTACTAAACTTTCAGGGCTTTTTGTTTGCCTGACCATATTAGCATGATAATACCGAGAATAATCAGTGGAATACTGAGTAGCTGACCCATATCCAGCAACATGTGTTGTTCCCAGGGCTCCTGAGGCTCTTTGAGAAATTCAATGAGAAAGCGGGCTGAGAAAATAAGTAGCATGAAATATCCGAAGAGTTTTCCGGGCTTTAGATTTTCAGTATGGTGCCAGTAATAGCGGTAGAGGAAAAAGAAAATGAGCAGATATGCCAGCCCTTCATAAATTTGTGTGGGATGATGCGCTCCAATGGTATATTGCGGTTCAAAAGCCCGCTTGAAGACAAAGCCCCAGGGCAGAGTGGTTGTTTTCCCGATAATTTCCGAGTTCATAAGATTCCCCATCCTGATAAAAAAACCTGCTAACGCAACGACAATAGCTATCCGGTCAAGTACCCAAACGTAGGAACGATGTTGTCTTCTTGAAAAAATATATAACCCCAGCAAAATACCTATTGCTGCTCCGTGACTGGCCAGTCCGCCGTGCCATACTTCGAGAATCTGCAGGGGGTGTGACAGGAAATAGTGCGGTTCGTAAAAGAAAACATGCCCCAGCCGTGCACCAAGCAAAGTGAACACAAACATATAGGTGAACAAAGTATCCGTTTCTTTATCACCGATTTTTTCTTTTTTGAAAATTTTGAGAATAATGAGATAGCCGGCTACAAAAGAGAGCGCAAACAGCAAACCATACCAGCGCAAAGAAAAGCCGCCGATAATAGGAATTGATTTTGAAAGGGTAAAGATATCTGGACTTACATTCCACACAATGAAATTTGGCAACATGGCAGTAAATTTTTTACAAAAGTAAGAAAATAAGAACAGACGGAAAATAGAAAAAACCGGAGGACAGGAATCTTCCGGCTTTTCCATTCGTTGATGTCTGTTGCTATTCTTCTTTTTCCATTTTGCGCGCTACAAAATAATAGACAATAAGGCTGATCCCTGCAAAAGTAAAAATACTCATGGGATAAGCCACGTGTTCTGCCATGGGAATATTTTTTGAAAGCAAAGCTCCAAACATAATGCCTATGCCGATACCCACCAGCAGCATGCCTGAAGACAATACAAAATTTTTCCAGTTGTATTTTCGATTGGTGTTGAACAGTGAAGCATTTGCTCCTTTCTCAATAAGAGCCAACCGTTCTTTGTTGCGGGTGGAGAGAAAAACATAAACAATTCCGAATATTGTTGCAAAAACAATAAAAGGAACTAAGACATTTTCTGCCATTTTGATAAATCTTAAATGAATAATTTCGTTTTTTGTCTTTTTGACGCCAATTTGTCGAATTGGTTACAAATGAATATTATATTTTTACAGTCGGCAGCGTTTTATTTTTTAGTCAAAGTTGTAACCCGGGGATTTTTCCGGCGTCAAATTCAAAATGGGAACAGAGCGTAACAAAGAAGATTTACAGTGGGTGCAGGAGGTATTACATGGGGATACCCATGCTTTTAGTTTTCTGGTAAATCGTCATAAAGATTTTGTTTTTACGCTGACTTATAATTTATTGAAACAGCGTGAAGAGGCGGAAGAAGCTGCTCAGGACTCTTTTTTGAAAGCGTTTCATGCTTTGTCCCGTTTTCGTCAGGATGCCAAATTTTCAACCTGGCTCTATCGCATTGTTTACAATGAGTGTATCACGAGGTTGCGGAAACGGAAAGTGCGGTTACCGTTAACCGGCGATTTGGATGAACAGCGTGTAGGAGAGAAACCCGATGTGGAAGAATTTGGCTGGCGTCAGCGTGAAGAGAAGTACCAGAATTTGCACCGTGCTATCCTGAAACTTTCCGAAAGCGATCGTTCCGTGGTGATGCTCTATTATTTTGAAAAATTACCGGTGGAGGAGATTTCCGTCATTACTACATTGAGCATTGCTAATGTGAAAACGAAATTATTCAGAGCACGAAAAAAACTATATGGTCAATTGATGCATTTAAGAGGAGAGGAGAATTCCCGGAAAGGAGAAAACAGATTATGAATCACCAGAAAAAAATTGAGGAATCAAAAATGGACGAACAGTTAAGCGGGTTGTTTACCTCTTATGGCGGGGAAAAGGCTCCGGCTGACTTTACAGAAAAACTTATGCTCCGGCTGGAACAGGAAAAGGAGAGTACGTTTATTTATAAACCGGTTATTTCAAAAGTTGCCTGGATGGTCATCGGTATGACTGTTGCTGCCATTCTGTTAGCGGCTGTTTTCCTGTTTCCCGCTTCAGGATCAACACCTGCCGTGATGCAAAAGCTAACCGGAATTTTCAGTTTTCAGTTTCTGGATGGGAGTTTGTTTCACTTTGAAAATCGTCTTTTGCTGTCTTTATCCGGATCGCATGTGCTGCTTTCCGTTTTGGCCATTACTATTGTAATGGGTTGGCAATACCTTTTCATGTATGGCCGGAGAACCGGAAAACGAAAAGGAATTTCAGGAATGCTGCTTTTTTAAAACAAGAACTTTTAGTGGGCTATACAAACTCTTTCTCCAACTGTACTACCCATTTCCGGATGCGTTTATCACTTTCCCCCTTTTGGTTATTCTCATCCAAAACTAACCCTACAAATTTTCCGTCCTTGTCAGCTAGGGAAAAATAATATTTGTAACCAACGGTGGGCCATTCTCCTACCACCACAGACTTGTCCGGCAGGCGGCAATAAAGTATTCCCAGTCCGTCCACGAAACTTTCAGGATAGGCTTTCTGATCCCCCAGCCCGAAAAGGGCAACTTTTTTTTCTGAAAAATCAATTTCTTCCAGTGAATATATCCAGCGTTCCCAGTCGTCCTGCATTTCGCCAATACCCCAGGCGGAGGTACCGAAAATCAGATAATCATATTTTTTCAGAGCCTCCTTTGGTGCTTCTTTAACATTATAAAGATCGACCCGGAATTTTTTAAAAGATGATTTTATTCTATTGGCAATATCTTCTGTCATGCCATATGTAGATCCGTAAAAAAGTCCGATTGCTTTCATGGTAATTTAGATTTTGTATAAATAGTATTGGCAAAAATAGTGCTTTTCTTTTTGTGCAGGCCGTTTACCGGGAATTATTGCAGAATAATATCTTTTCTGAATACCTGTACGGGACAGGCTAATGGTTACTTCTTTTCTGCAAGGTCTTCCATTTGTATCAGATGGTTCATAATGGCATAAACGCTGAGCCCGGATGCCGTTTTGATCCCCAACTTTTTGTTGATATTTTTCCGGTGTGTGTTTATCGTATGGATACTCAGAAACAGTTTGTCGGCAATTTCCTGATGTGTTAACCCCTTAACAATCAGCTTTAGAATAGTTATTTCCCGTTGACTGAGTTCCTTATATAGGGTTTCTCCATTTTGATCATTTCCGACCTGGTGACGTAATTTTTTCTCTAATGCAAGCTTCCCTTCTTCATAAAACAGTATTTCATCATAGCCGGAAGATAGTTTACTTTTCTCTTCTTTTCGTACGAGAGTAATGATTTTCGTATTTTGTGATGAATGAATTTTACGGGGCAATGCAATATTTTCGTAGCAAAGAGAAAAAGGATTTATAATAAGCAAGTCGGGTTTGTGTTTTAAAATAATACCGGTGAGATGTGGTTCGTCGCCCAAATAGGATTTCAAAAGCGTGAGTCCCGGAATTTCCTGTATCAGCGCTTCTATTCCGGCCTGTATGAGATAATATTTCTCAACAATGATAATGCTCTTCATACCGGTCGTTTTAATGTTCCCTGTTTTTCAGTATTTCCTCCATGGCTTTCACCTTGGGAACCAGTATCAAATCTTCAATACGGGCATGTTCGTTCAGCTCTTTTTCCAGCGTAAACAGCTCACGAAGAATCTGGTAACCAGGTTTGTCATTTTTAGGTTTGGGCAAATATTTAATGAGAATATTTTTCAGGTCAAACAGCTTTTCTTCCACATTTTCGTGTTCAGCTTCGTACTCCGAAATAGGATAATCCCTGATCTGTTTGCTGAGTTTTTCATCAACACAACTTTCAGAAACAGCTTTTTCCAGCTGTAGGACATAAGGATAAACTTTCTCCTCTTCCCGCAGGATATGCTTTTTAAGTTCTCTGGTATAATCGTTAAAAAAATTACTAATCAGATCAGAAGTCATCTTTTCCAGTGGATATCCCTTCGCCATTTTAGTCATTAGTACTGAAATTTCAGGCATCTTTTCTTCAAGAAAATAGTAATGTGCCTTTTGTAAATAATCAATAATCAAAGCGGCAGGAAAATTCCGAAGCTGCTCTTTGGGAAAATAGTGCGCGTCGTGAAAGGCATTTAAAATAGTAACGAAAAAGTCGATGTTGAGATGCTGCTGCTGACAAATTTCGGCAATACTATCATCTCCAAATCCCAAATGTATCCCAAAGCGGTTTATAATGGGAACCAGCGTATGGTCGTGAAGAATCACATCGGCCAGTTTCATGTTCTTAAGAATGAGCATAGCGGGTGTTTTGAAAATTAGAAGGCAAAGATAAGCATTCGGTAGAGAATAAATTATTAACGGAGGTTTTCCAACAGTATGTTGATTCGTTCCCTCAGGATTTTGTAGTTGTTGGTAATATGCAGACCGCTGTATTTTTGGGACTCCTCCAGCACTTTTTTGAGAGAGAATTCTTTTTGACTACACGAATAGTAGAGTCCCTGCTTTTTCAGCTTTTTGGCCAGGTACTCCTGTTCGGGTTGCCCGGGAGTGGGAACAAAAACAGCCTTCTTTCCCAAACTTACCAAATCCATCAGGCTGCTGTATCCCGAACGGCAGATGATTGTTTTGGCTGATTGTATCAGCGTTAGCATATCTTCGTCGCCGGCATGAGAACGGATTTCCAGGTTTCCCAGGACGTTTATTCCCGTTTCACCCGGTTTCCCGGAAAGTATCATAGCTTTTAATTCCACGTTAGTCAACTGATTTTGCAATAACTTTTCGAAAATAGTTCGCTGGGGTTCAGGTCCGGAAAGCAGACACAGGACATCCAAATATTCCCCGTTTTGCTTATTGGTTTCAGTCTTTACTCCTTCAAAACGGCTCAGCGGTCCGATAAAGAAACTATTTTTAAGAGGCATTTTCCGTATATGAGAAAGTTTTCCGGAAAGGTTGGGCTCGGTTTCAAAATCCGGAATCCACAACTCGTTATGTTTGATAATAAAGCTGTTAATCATTTTCCTGACAACCGGTCGTCCGGATGACAGAATGCCTTGTAACAGAATATTGAGCTGGTGTGTCATGAAAATGGTAGGTACTTTTTCTGACCAGAGTTCGTAGCGGTTGTCGGAGATGACAGCATCAATTTTCTTCTCTTTAACAATTTTTTCCAGTAACACATGTGCTTTTGCAGAAGTCTTCAGCATTTGTGGGAAATCTATGGCTATTTTGATGGGCAGCGAACCTTTTTTTTGATATTCCGGTTCGAACCCCGGAATTTTAATCCACTCACAATTGGGAAACTGTCGCCGGAGAAATTGTAGCGGCTTGTTATCGGCACCCAGCACAGGTTCGGCTCCCGCCTGCTGCAACAGGCGGATAATGGGAACTACCCGTGTGGCGTGGCCCAGCCCCCAGTCCATAGGGCAAAGCAATATTCTTTTTGCGGTTGACATTTATGGAACAAAAGTAGGGAAAGCAAATTGAAACAGGAAAAATTATAATAAAAGTTTAAATCTGAATATTCTCACACGGGGACAGCGTTTTTACCAGTGTTTTTTCTGTACTTTTGGTTTTTAGTTTATAAGAAAATAAGATGACAAAGTATCGTACTAACAAAAGTTTATTGTGGCTGATGATGCTAATGATTCTGGTTCCGGGCATTCTCCAGGCACAAAACAGGCCTGGCTCGGTTGAGCTTCCCGGCAAATACCAAAATTATACTCTTTTACCCAACGGTTGGCGATTGACTCCTGCCGGTAAACAAGTTCCTGTGGGTGAACTACCGCTTAATATGGTGGTTACAAAAAATAACCGGTATGCCATCACTTCCAATAGCGGTATGGGCATTAATTCCCTGTCAGTGGTGAACATAAAAACACTGAAAGAAGTGCAGCGGTATGTTGTCAGCAATACCTGGGTGGGGCTGGCTTTTGGCCCTAAAGACAAACGACTGTATGTCTCCGGTGGAAATAATAATGTTGTGTATGTTTTTTCATTTAAAAAAGGGAAGCTCACGCCGGCCGATACACTGGTGGTGGGGCCTAAATTTCCGAAAGGAAATATCTCGCTCACCGGACTGGCTTTAAACAAAAGGAAACATCAACTGCTGGCGGTTTCTCAAAAAAGCAACAGTCTTTATGTGATAGATTTGGATAGTAAAAAGGTGATGAGGAAAGTGGCGATGCCCGGCAAGTGCTATGATGTTAAAATAAATCATGCCGGTACTTATGCTTATGTCTCCATTTGGGGAAAAGCCACGGTAGTCGAAATTGATTTGAACGATTACGTCATCACCCATCGTTTTAAAACGGGAGATCATCCCAATGATATGGTCATCAGTGCTGACGACAGCCGGCTTTTTGTTGCCAATGCCAATAACAACAGTGCTACAGTTATTGACCTGGTAAAAAATAAGGTTAGTGAGACGATTCATACAGCGCTGCTTCCCGATTTGCCTTTTGGCAGCACCCCTGATGCGCTGGCCCTGTCGCCGGATGGTGAGAAATTGCTTATTGCCAATGCCGACAACAATTACCTCGCTGTTTTTAATGTGGAAAAACCCGGTCATGCCCGAAGCCTCGGTTTTATTCCCGTAGGATGGTATCCTACGGCCGTGCAATATCTGAAATCCGGAAAAATACTGGTTGCCAACGGAAAAGGAATTGCTTCGCGCGCTAACCCCGATGGTCCTAATCCTGAAAAAAGAAGACCGGCAAACTGGCGCGAAAATTATACGGGTACTATGTTTAAAGGAACGGTTTCGGTCATCAACTTTCCACAAAGTAAAGCGCTGGCCGAAATGAGTCGAAAAGTTTATGATAACACTCCTTTTATTAAAAAAGTGAAAGAGCAAAGCAACCAATCCATTATTCCCAAAAAGCCCGATGGCAAGGGAAGTTCTCAGATAAAGCACATTTTCTATATTATTCGTGAAAACCGGACCTATGACGAAGTCCTGGGGGATGTGGCCGAAGGAAACGGGGATTCTACACTCACCTTGTTTGGCAGGAAGGTTTCGCCCAATGCGCATAAGCTTGCAGAAACATACACACTTTATGATAATTTTTATACCGATGCGGAGGTTAGTGCTGATGGGCATAATTGGTCTACCGCAGCTTATGCTACCGATTATGTGGAAAAATTGTGGCCGGTGGACTATGGACGCAGAGGACAGAAATATACCTTTGAAGGAGGAACTCCTGCAGCTGCTCCATCTTCAGGTTATATTTGGAACGATGTGTTAAATCATCATAAAACATTTAGAGATTACGGTGAGTTTGTTGCCGGGAGAAAAGATAAAAACGGCAATTATGAAGCACGGGATAAAGATTTGCGTCCTTATGCATATAATAAATATCCTGGTTTTAATCTTTCTTTTCCCGATGTTGATCGTGCGAAAATATGGGCGCATGATTTCGACAGCTTGCTGGCCATAAGAAAAGTGCCCCAGTTTAACCTGATACGTTTGCCCAACGACCATTGCAGCGGCACACGTCCCGGAAGACCGACACCTGTGGCATATGTGGCCCGCAATGATTATGCGCTTGGCTTAATCGTGGATAAGATTTCACACAGCAAAATCTGGAAAAGCAGCATTTTGTTTGTGTTGGAAGACGATGCCCAAAACGGCCCTGACCATGTGGATGCACACCGTTCGGTACTGCTCGTCATTGGGCCTTATGTGAAACGGCATTTTGTGGATCACACCATGTATTCCACGTCCGGTGTGTTGAAAACCATGGAGCTGATTCTTGGCCTTCCGCCCATGACACAGTATGACCTTGCAGCACATCCTATTCTGCATTCCATTACCGACACAGCTTATTTAAAAAGCTATCATGCTATTGTTCCCAAAGTGGACATGAATAAGCTGAATACGCGGTATTCGTATGGTGCTAAATTATCAGAAAAATTAAATTTTTCCCGCGAGGATGCCGTTCCTGATGGTGAATACAACAAAATTATCTGGAAAGCTGTAAAAGGAGCAAACGCTGTCGTTCCCACCCCTGTCCACAGTGCGTTTGTGAGCGTAAAGGCTGCTCCTGACGATGACGGTGATGATTAACAGGGATAATATTTCTGTCCTCCGGTTGGATCTTTTCAGGGATTCCAATAATAAACCCGTACGTAAGCCGAGGCTTTTCGTACGGGTTTAAGCAACTTTATACTCGGAATAGAATTCCCAAATTAATTAACTGGCAGCTTGTTAGAACAAGAACCAAAACTGCAGGTAAATAGAATTGTTATCGGAAGCATCCCTGCCTGAGCCGTCATAATTTGTTTTGGCACCATTGAATTTATTGTAAGCCACATATTGCAGAGAAATTTTAGTGTTTGCCCAGGGTAAATAGTCAAATGGAGCAAGTATGCCGCTGAAAAGATTTATTTGTTGAGGAAACTTTACGTAGTTGTTTTGAGTTTCAGGAACGGTACTGGCCATTCCGGAACCGGGTAATAAGAAAGGAAAGAAGACCCCTCACCCACAAGTGAAAGGCCGTTTTTCTTGTGGAAAGCTACCTTTTTAGTTTTCTTTCTTCAAATGATGAATTTCTTTTTATAACTTTAAGAATTAGTTAATGTTGAAATAACTGATTTTGTCTGTCGTAATGTTTTCAATGCTGACAGTTCAACTCTCATCAACTCCTAACAAAATAACGAAGTAGTTTTATTTCCATTGCAGCAGTTATAGTGTGACATTCATCACATATTGAAAGCATCTTCATGTCTATAATAATAAAATATTAATCTACAAAGTGATATAAATTAATAAAGGATGTTTGTAAATTATGTCTGATTTTAGCTCTATACAAATCTGAACATATTATAGGGAACACCCAGTGGAAGGCTTGTGTTTTGTAAGGGTTGATGCCCGTGTGCTCAAAAATATACCCGTCTGTAAAACCAATTGGTTTTACGGACGGGTATATGCAACTTTAAATCAGGAAAATACATTCCCGGGGATAATGATTACAATATTAAAACAAGAACCATAGTTGTAAGTAGACAGAGTTGTTGTCTGATGCGTTTCTGCCGGAGCCATCATAATTATCTGTTGCTCCGTTAAATTTGCTATAGGCGGTATAAATCAGCGAGATTTTAGTGTTTTCCCATGGAAGAAAATCAACCTGGGTTAGGAATCCACTGCTATTAGGTAGTCCGGTTCGGCTTCCTGATACATCACCCGGAGCATACATAATATTGTCTGAACTACCGCTATAGTTAAAATATCCGAGAGTAAATTTACAACCTTTTTTAAGGAAAATACTGGCGTCTGTTTTAAAAGAATTAAGCTTTCCATTCAAAGATTCGCTGTCGCCGGCTGCGTAACTGGCATTAAGTTGTTGCTTCTCCGTAACATAGCTGCTGTGCAGGGTAAATTGACCCTTTGCAAAAGCATACTCATATTGAAGGTCAAATCCAAAATCAGTATAATTATCCGTTGCTCCTGTAACCCCTGTGGGATACAACTTGGTTGATAATCCGAAAGTACCCACTTCGAGGTAGCTTTTTGTCCATTGGTGTTGGATAGCAACACGCCAGTATGGGCTTAGTCCTTTAATCGTCATCATGGATGAATTGTCGGGAGGAAAAACTGTTCCAAAGGGTGCAGTACGGTACACACTAAAACCGAGATAGAGGGTGTTGCCAAACAGCCCGTAAGTGCCGGCGCCCACTGTTCCCATAAGGCCTCCTTCAACAATTGTACCTGCCGATGGAGCTGGTGCTATGCCCGAAGCTGAATAAGGATAACTCCATGGTGAGGCTGTATTCCAAACATCCCCCATCATAGGACCATTGTCCAGAGTTAAACCATACAAAAGTGGTGTTTTTCCAATTTTGGCAGTATTGGCATAACGAATATCAAGCATATCGATTCCGAAAGTTCCCTCGTCATCCTCCATGGAAAGCTGAATAAAGGATCCCATATGGGGCGTGATGGCACCACCATAATAGAGACTTATAGATTGTGGAAATTCGACATTATTATTCTGCGTTCCGGGTATGCTTTTGGCAAGGTGGGTAAACCCGGTATTAAAGGCTAAAGAGAGCGAAGAGATATGGAGCAATTTTAATATATCGCGGCTATTCTTAGCTGAAGTTGTCTCTTTTTGTACAATGGTTTTGATATTTGTCATGGTATAGCCATTTAATTTAAACTGCCGGCCAAAAGAGGTCAGCTCAGGGAATACCGTATGGCAGGCAGAACATGATAAGCCGGTTTGACGTGCAAAACTCGGAATAGCCTCGACTGTTCCCGAACTGAATACTAAAAAAAGGAAGGCGATGAGTCCTCCGGTAAGTGATAATCCGTTTTTCTTGAGAAAAGATACCTTTTTGGCTTTCTTTTCTTCACATGATAACTTTATTCTCATAACTTTAAAAGATGTTAATAATTAATTGCGATATTTTTTTAGATTAAACTTTCTAATAACCGAATGTTTCAGTATCTTTTATAACTTATAATAAGTTATTTTAATGGCAAATTTATTCTCATCCGGACATTGCCTATGTGACTTATATCACATAAAGATTTTATTGTCGCAAATTGCACCGGGCAAAAGCTTGTTTTATAGGTAAATGCCTCTTAATACAGACTGTTTATAAATTAACAATTTAGACTCAATATAAACACCCGGCTCAATATTTAGCATAAGTTCTGTTTAAAGTTAAATGTGGAATTTGCGATTGTATCAATTGATATCCAATGCGATAATGAGCTTTGTTTATTATCGTTATTGTGAAATAAAAACTAATAAAATATCTATAATAACAAAGCAATTCTCATTGATCTCAGTTTAACTTTTACAACTTCATTTGATGAACCTGTAATTCTGCGAAAAGCCGCAGCTCTCCATTTTGGTTTTTTTGTTATCATTGCAGCTCAATATAAAGAGATGAAACGCTTATTGCTTCTTGCAGCTGTTATAGTTGGGATGGCACTGGTTTCGTGCAATAAAACAAACATCAATCCCAATGACCCCCGTGCGGTTATCCGGATTGATATAGACCCCAACTCCACCTTTTATCAGGGGCTGAATGCTGTTGGCGGCTGGATTTACGTGGCTAACGGAGACCAGGGGGCTTACATCGGACAGGGATCACGTGGTGTGATTATTTATCGTGCAAGTCAAAGCGAGTTTAAGGCTTATGATCGGCTTCCGCCAAACAATCCCGACAAGTGTTGCACCGGGGGTAAGTGTACGCAATTGGTTGTGGGAAAATATTATCCATTTGTAAAAGATGAATGTACCGGGGACTCTTACCAGCTACTGGATGGCTCTTTATTTGAGGGAGCCGGCCGCTATCCTTTAATTGACTATCACGCAGTTTATGATGGTAATTTGTTGCATGTTTTCAACTGACGAGCGTAAAGTCTGAAAGAAGGTATATCTCCCGGAGACTGTTAGTGACTCCGGTACCTGGTTTGTCCGGCAGGAAAACTTTGGTGGATCATCCACATTTGGAATAACCGCAGGCGTTGCATGTGAGACAGCCATCCTGATAGGCGAGGGCTTCTTCGCCACATTCGGGGCATATTTTGTCCACTGCCTTTTCGCCATCCTGCAGATAACGTTTCAGGGCCCTCACCACACCATTTTTCCAGGTGTTGATATTATCTTCCTCTACATTGAGGTTGCCAACAAGAGTAACCACATAAGCCAGTGGCATACCATGACGGAGAAGGCCGGAAATAAGCCGGGCATAATTCCAGTAAGT
>CAYLSW010000025.1:0-16869 GCA_964386145.1 uncultured Lentimicrobiaceae bacterium
AATGTTTAGTAAACATTTTTTTAACGCTCCGCCCTGCCTTGAAAACCCGCAAAATTACTTCGTCAATTCCCGTCACTTTATTTCGTCACAAACCCAAAGAAAACTTAACAGGATTTTTTTTAAATCAGCAAGGAAACATAAGCTATTCTGGAAATTTTTTGTATTTTAGGGCAAATTATTAAACAAAAATTAAGCTTATGAACGTGTTATTTGTAGATTTGGGAAACGTGTGCCGTTCCCCGTTGGCTGAAGCCATTTTGAAAAAAAAATTCAAAGAAAATAACATTAACGGAGAGGTTGATTCTGCGGGATTTGAGTCATTCAATATTAACGAACCACCAGACAAGAGGGTAACGGAAGTTGCCCGTAAATATGGCTTTTCTGTGGAAGGCAGGGCCAGAATATTTCTGAAAGAGGATTTTCATCTGTTCGACAAAATTTATGTCATGGATACTAAAAATTATAATGATGTTATGTCCCTTGCCAAAACGGATGAGAAGAAAGCGAGGGTAGATTATTTGTTGAACGTGTTGGAAAATGGGAAAAACCAAACAATTCCCGATCCGTACAATAGCGGCATCAAAGACTACGAGGCCGTTATTAAATTGCTTGAAAAGGCCATGGATAAGATTGTAGCGTTGGCAAAATCAGCAGAGTGATAAGAAAAAATGACCTATCCTTCACAAGATCAGATAGCTTCTGCCGCTCGGCGAATAGCCTTTGGAATTAATCACACGCTGGTTTTGCAGTCTGCTTTTCTCAACAACAAGTTTGAGACCAGCTTGTTTTTTAAATGTGAAAATTTTCAAAAAGCTGGAGCTTTTAAATCAAGAGGTGCTGTGAATGCAGTCTTTTCTCTTGATGATGACGAAGCCGCAAAAGGGGTGGCTACCCACTCGTCCGGAAATCATGCCCAGGCTTTGGCCCGTGCTGCTGCTTTGCGCAAAATTCCGGCCTATATAGTTATGCCCGAAAATGCCCCACAGGTTAAGATTGATGCGGTAAAAAGCTACGGCGGTATAATTACTTTCTGCAAAGCTACACTTGAAGCCCGGGAGTCAACCTTGAAAAGGGTACTTGCCAAAACCGATGCTGTAGAGATACATCCCTATGATAATCTGAAAGTTATAGAGGGGCAGGCCACAGTTGCGATGGAGTTACTGGAGCAACAACCCGGTTTGGACATGATTCTTTGTCCCGTGGGTGGGGGCGGTTTGCTAAGCGGAACGGCTCTATCCGCACATTATCTTTCTGCTGCAACGCATGTGATAGCCTGCGAACCTGCCGGCGCAGATGATGCTTATCGCTCTTTTAAATCGGGAAAACTTGTCCCCTGCGTAAATCCGACTACCCTAGCCGATGGCTTACTCACATCTCTCGGAAAAATTACCTTTCCTGTCATTCGTCAGTTTGTGGATGATATTGTAACCGTAAAAGAAAAGAGCATCGTGGAAGCTATGTACCTGATATTTGAACGTATGAAGATTGTGGTGGAACCTTCTGCCGCAGTACCACTCGCAGCGGTTTTGGAAAGAAAAATAGATGTGAAAGGGAAAAAAACAGGAATTATTCTATCGGGTGGTAATGTGGATTTGAATCATTTACCCTGGCAATAGCTTTATGGAATGTCAAAGATGAAAAAAGGAACAGTCTATCTTTTCCCTGTTACGTTGGGAAGCAACGAAAGTATTCCAAAGGTAATTCCATCTTATAATCATGAAATTCTTTATGGTATCAGGGTGTTTATCGTTGAAAATATCCGCACTGCCCGCCGATTTATCAAAAAATCGGGACATCCGCTTCCCGTTGATGAGATGCAGTTTATTGAATTGAATAAGCATACTCCCGCAAATGATGTGTCTTCTTTTTTGCAACCGGCTGAAAACGGGGAGGATATGGGTATCCTATCCGAGGCCGGAACGCCTGCTGTGGCCGATCCGGGTTCGGTGGTGGTGAGGCTGGCTCATCAGAAAAACATCCGTGTTGTCCCCCTGGTGGGTCCTAATTCCATTATTCTGGCTCTCATGGCTTCCGGCTTCAACGGGCAGCAGTTTTGTTTTCATGGTTATCTGCCCATCGAGTCGCATCAACAGGTAAAAAAAATTCGAGAGATTGAGCAAGATGCCTGGAGGAAAAGTGTCAGTCAGATATTTATCGAAACGCCATATCGTAACAACAAAATGTTGGGGAACCTTATAAAAACCTGCAAACCGCAAACGCTATTGTGCGTGGCCAGTGATTTGACTTTGCCCTCAGAGAAAATTATTACACAAAATATGGCCGGTTGGAAAAAAGAAACAGCAGACCTTAAAAAAAAGCCTGCTGTTTTCATTCTTTACAAATAATGATTAGTGATGATGACCACCGGCACCATGGACATGACCATGCGACAGTTCATCTTCCGATGCATCGCGAACGTTTAGAATGGAACCGGTAAAATAGAGGCTTTCTCCTGCCAGAGGATGATTAAAGTCCATGATGACATTGTCTTCTTCCACTGCAAGGACTTTTCCGTCAAGCGGATTCCCATTGTTATCCTGCATGGTAATGGTTTTCCCAACGGCGACCATTTCGGGATCTACCACACCATCTACCTCAAAAATTTTCTTTTCAAGTTTCAGTATGGCCTCATCCGAAAGATTTCCATAACCTTCCTCTGCAGAGAGTCCGAAGCTGAAGGTATCTCCTTCCTTTAGTCCGCTAAGGTTATTTTCAAACACAGGAAGTAAAGAGCCGACACCAAGCATTTGAACAAAAGGTCTGCTTTCCTCAACTTTCTGAATTATTTCACCCTGCCCGTCATTGAGGTGTAAGGTATAGGTCATGGTAACCACCTTATTATTTCCAACTTTCATAAAATTGTGTTAATTAAGAATTATCAAGAGACGGCAAAAGTACAAATAATTGTTTTTGTCGATGGATTTTTCATTATTATTGTAATAATTTTTACCTTTTTACGTCAATAATTATAAAGAAACTGTTTTGCAAAAAGAAATACTGGAAATCCGGAATCTGAGTAAATCTTATGGCCGGCTGAAAGCGCTTAACTCCCTATCGCTGACGGTGGAGAAAGGAAGTGTTTTCGGCATCCTCGGGCCTAACGGAAGTGGTAAGACTACAACCCTGGGTATTTTACTCGACATCATCAAGCCCGACAATGGCGAACATTTTTGGTTTGGACAGCGACCTTCCTCCACAGTCCGGAAGCGTATTGGTGCTTTGCTGGAACAGCCCTTGTTTTATCCTTATATGACAGCGGTTGATAACCTGAAAATTATTGCAGATATCCGAGGCGTTCGTTATGGTGAAATTGATAAAATGCTGGAAATGGTTCATCTCTCCGAACGGAAATTTTACAAATACAGCAGCTTCTCGCTGGGGATGAAACAACGACTCGCTATTGCAGCTGCCATGTTGGGGAAACCCGAAGTACTGATTTTGGATGAACCTACCAATGGCCTTGACCCCAAAGGTATTGCCGATATCCGAAACCTTATTCTCGAAGTGGCACAACGCGGCTTCACCATTATTCTGGCCAGCCATCTGTTGGATGAAGTAGAAAAAGTATGTACTCATGTGCTGGTACTTGAAAAAGGGGAAAAACGTTACGCGGGACCGGTGAATGAAGCGCTGGGTGGCTCATTGATTATGGAAGTAGCAGCGGAGGAACAGGAACAATTACAGATGGCATTAAAACAAATTACCGAAGTAAAATCTGTTACGAAACAAAATGGGATTTTTGTTTTGGAAGTTCACGACGGCCTGACGCCAAAGTTGTTGAACAAAATACTGGCAGGGCAAGGTGTTTACCTGACCCATCTGGCCGTCCGCAACAAAAGTCTTGAAAAATATTTCCTTGAACTCTTATCCGATGACCATGAAAAGATTAATTAAAATAGACTTTCGGAAATATTTTCACAACCGTACATTTTGGGTTCTCAGTGCTTTGTATGTGGTGTTGGTAGTATTTGTTTTTATGGTTACTGAATCGTTTCTTAACCATGTTATGTCAAATGTGGGGAAAAACTCACCGGTAACCATTCCCGGTTTTTCGTTATACGGTTTCCCATTTGTATGGCACAACCTGGCATTTCTTGCTGGTTTCTTTAAAATCTTTCTTGCGCTCATTGTCATTATTTTTATCACGAACGAATTTAGTTATAAAACAATTCGTCAGAATGTTATGTCGGGCATGAGTCGCGTGGAATTTTTGTTTTCCAAAGTGATTTTTGTTTTTTTTATTACTCTCGCTGTAACTTTCGTTTTGTTTTTGTCAGCCTTGCTTCTGGGAATTTTTCATACGGAACACATAACCGCTTCGCTGGTTTTTTCAAAAATGTTCTTTGTACCGGCTTATTTTTTGGAGGTTTTTACTTTTTTACTTATGGCTATGATGTTTGCCTTCCTGTTACAGAAACAGGGGCTGGCCATTGGGATTTTCGCACTTTACTACTATGTGGCAGAGCCTGTCATTGCCTTCCGCCTTCCTGAGGGAGTAGCACGTCTCCTCCCGGTAAAAATGATAACCCATCTTATTGATGTACCAAACTCTTCACTGATGAAACTTTTTGGTATCAACTTCCGGGAAACGGTTTCCCGGGTAGATATCTGGGGATGCCTGGGCTATTCTGTTCTTTTTGTGGTTGTTGTCTATTTTTTCTTAAAAAATCGTGACTTGTAGCTATGAAATCTTATCTCCCTGTTTTTCTTTTTTCTATTCTGTTGTTTGCCGGATGGTCATGTTCGCGTCGTAGTTTACCTCCGGTCGGCGAGGCAGGACTGACAGATGAAAGATATGACACCGGCCCGCCGGCACACGGTTCCTCAGCGGCTTTGAATAAAATATCCCAATCCATATACAGGCTCAATGTCATTGCTTTCTATGAGTCATATACTTTCGACAGAAGTACGCACATGACTTTGGAAAAATTTAAAAAGGGCAATACAGGCCAATATGCTGCTTCGTTTACAGTTTCTAACCGGTCGGTTCTTGGAACGGCATCTGTTATTTATGTTGATAATGATAAAGCAGCCCTACTCACCTGCGCTCATGTTGTAAATTTTCAGGATACTGTCATAACCTATTTTCCCGACTCTTCTGGAATTATCAGAAACGCAGCCATAAAGCTTAAACAAAAGAATTATGTGTCAGGGTTGAATAATCCGGAAGTGGAGTTGCTTGCCACGGACGACGAACACGATATAGCTTTGCTTAAGGCCACTATTAATCAGGAAGATGATGTAAGGGTTATGCCTATTCCGGTTGGAAAATCTTCCAAACTGGATTGGGGTACGTTTGTGTATGTTATGGGGTTCCCCAAAGGGCATAAAATGGTGGAGAGTGGCATTGTGAGTAAATCCAAAAAAAATAAAGATGGCTTCTTTCTGACCAATGCTATTTTTAATCACGGCATCAGTGGCGGGCCGGTATTTGCCGTGCGGACCGGGTCTTCTCATTTTGAGTGGGTAGGTATGGCCAGTTCATCCTCGGTAAGTGATATTTTTTATCTGGAACCAAATATTAACAAGGCCGACGCATACAGTAAATCAGAGCCGTATAAGGGTGAATTACTTATTAACAATAAAAAGATGATAAATTATGGTGTTACTTTTTCAGTACCGATGGAAGAAATCATTAGATTTGTCATAAGTATTGAGCCCAAACTTGAACGGCAGGGGTTTGCTATGCAAAATTTTTTTTTCACCGGGAATAAATAACAGTATGGCTCTTGATTTTTTATAATATGATTTTTATATCTTGAAAAAAAAAGTAAAAGGTAAGAAAGGAGAAAAGTATCTTGACTATAGGATTGGCTGGGGGAAGAGAGTCTTCGATGTTACTTTTTCACTGCTGGCGCTTATTCTGTTTTCACCACTTCTTTTGCTTATTACCCTTGCGATAAAACTTGAAAGTAAGGGACCGATTATTTATTCCCAAAAGCGGGTAGGAACAGGTTATGATATTTTTACCTTCTATAAATTCCGGACGATGGTAGATGGTGCGGACAAAAAGCTATCAAAACTCTCCAGCCTAAATGAGTATCTGAAGGAAGAACAAAAAGAACAGCATTTGAAAAACGGTAATATTGTCAGCGATTGTCAGGATTGCAAACGTCTTGGAAAGCGATGTTCCCCATTACTTTTTATTGATGGTGTGGAGATATGCGAAAACCAATATTTGAGGTTACGAAAAATAGAACTACTGCAAAATACGTTCTTTAAAATGAAAGATGATCCTCGGATTACAAAAGTTGGCAGAGTACTCCGGCAGTTTCACTTCGATGAAATTCCTCAATTTTGTAACGTACTTCGCGGTGACATGTCGGTGGTAGGAAATCGTCCTTTACCTCTTTATGAAGCAGAACACCTGACAACAGACGAATGGTCGTACCGTTTTATGGCGCCTGCCGGAATCACAGGGCTATGGCAAATTCACTCAACCGACGTACACAATCCGGAAGAAAGAATTGCACTGGACAATCAATATGCTATGATTGCCAGGCCCTGGACGGATTTTAAAATTATTATCAAAACCGTTATCACCTTTTTTAGTTTCAAAAAAGCTTCTTATTAATTGATTTGTCTTTCGATGGCTTGTTTTCGTTGCAGCAATGTGGGATGGGAGTAATGAAAAAACAGATAGAGCGGATGCGGTTGCAGGTTGCTCAGGCTTGCAACCGAAAGTTTGATGAGGGCATTGATCAGATTTCTCCCTAATCCTTGTGATGCGGCATAGGCATCTGCCTGATACTCATGCTTTCGCGAGAAAAGGTTCATAAAAATGTCAAGGATAAAAGAGATGGGCGAGTAAAGCAGGGCAAAGGCCAGCAAACCCATATAAAAATTCATTTGCTGTACACCCAACGCCTGCGAAAACTGTGGGAATGCCAGTGCCCTTCCCAATAAAAATATCATAATAAACAATTGTATTAGCGACAAAGCAAGTCCCTTATAAATATGTTTTTTTCGGTAATGACCAATTTCATGTGCCAAAACGGACACTACTTCTTCCGTTGTCAGTTCCTCTATCAGCGTGTCGTAAAGAATGATTTTCTTTTTTGGCCCCAGTCCGCTGAAGTAAGCATTGGCTTTGGTGCTCCTTTTTGAACCATCCATGACGAATACATCTGCCAATTTAAATCCGGCCTTTTTAGCCAGTTCCTCAATAGCCGTTTTTAGCTCGCCCTTCTCCAAAGGTATAAGCTTGTTGAACAAAGGCACTATAAGACTGGTGTAAAACATAGCCATAAGTATCATAAAAAGCCCCACACCACCAAGTGCTATCAGCCAGAAAACAGACCCGCCGGCAGCTTGTGCCCATTGTAAAAACAGCAACAGACCACCGCCAATGAGACCTCCCACAAGCCACGATTTTAGCTTATCGGTTACGAATGTAAGAACCGTAGTTTTGTTAAAACCAAACTTCTGCTCTATGACAAAGATATCGTACAATTGAAACGGAATGGATAAAATGTCGGCGCTTAATCCCAGTATTCCAAAGAACAGCAGTGTCTCGACATAACTGTTTGGGGTGAGATGCCGTACCAGCTCGTCCAGCCATGCAAATCCCCTGAAAACCAGCATAAACATAATTAATACAAAAGAAAAGGTGGCGCTGACCATGGAAAACCAATTGTTTGCTTTCAGATATTGTTGGGATTTTTCATATTTATCCGGGTCATAGATACCTTTTAGTTCAGACGGCAGCTCCGGGCTAAAATGGCTCAGGTTAAGGTAATCAAGCCCTCGTTCAAAAAGAAAATCAAAAATAATAATACTTAGTATCAGGAAAAAGAGTGTAGTGGCCATATTGATGTCTTTAATTAAATATATCCCATAATTTTATACACACCATATCCTAACATTTCATGGATCATCCCATTCCAAATTAGGAAGTTAGAAATATTGGGAATAAGCAGATATTCCACATTCCAGTGAGTTTGTACATTGATGAGATTGGTGGGATAAGGCTGTGCTTTTATACCTTCGTGACGAAAACAGGCCATGGCCCTCCGCATATGCAAAGAAGAAGTGAAGAGCAGTACCGAATGAATGTTGGGATGCTGTTGAAGTATTTTTTCTGCATAAACAGCGTTTTCGTGAGTATTTTCGGCCAGGGTGTCTATCAAAATATTCCGTTTGGGAATGCCAATGTTCAGCAAAAACGAATTTAGCATCCCGGCTTCTTTCATGTGGGGATAAAATAAGTTTCCCGAAGCGCCGGTAATCAGAATCTTTTTGATTTTACCAAGATTGTACAACTCCACAGCCTGCAACAACCGATCAATATTTCCTTTAAAAGTAGTCCGGTTATATTTTTTTTCATACGTAACGGTGGAGCCTCCCAAAACTATGCCCACATCAAATGTTTGTGTTACCGGTTCCGGGTCCACAGCCCAAAGTCCGGTTAATTTGGTTACGATAAAAGTGTTGGAGAAAATGAGTAAAATCAAGAATCCCAGCCACAGACTTCGACTTCTTTTTCGCGGGTTTTTGTGAAAAAGGGCAAAAGCCATCAATATCACCAGCCAGATTGCCGGACGAAAAAGGTAGGTCAATATTTTTGAAATGATGAAAAACATGGAAAAAGAAAATGGATAAAGGTTTTTGATTTACAGAAAGTTTTTGATTTTTGTCCTGTAAATATCAAACGGAACATCGATTCTCGGATGGTTCCGTCTGATGCCATAAAAAGAACAGATTGTGTTAAGTGCTCATGCCACCACAGACATTGACAACCTGCCCGCTGACATAGGACGAAAGTTCCGAAGCCAGAAAAGCAGCTACGTTGGCTACATCTTCGGGTTTTCCGGCACGGCGCAGCGGAATGGTTTTTATCCATACTTTACGAACGTCATCCGGTAGTTTTTTTGTCATTTCTGTTTCAATAAATCCCGGTGCAATAGCGTTACAACGGATGCCTCTGGAACCCAGCTCCTGGGCGATGGATTTGGTGAAGCCAATCAGTCCGGCTTTGGAGGCCGAATAGTTTGCCTGGCCTGCATTACCATTTACGCCGACTACCGAACTCATATTGATAATGGAACCTCCACGCTGCTTAATCATGTGGCGCTGTACGGATTTTGTCAGGTTGAAAGCCGATTTCAGGTTGACCGTTAAAACGGCATCCCAGTCTTGCTCCGTCATACGCAGAAGCAGGTTGTCGCGGGTGATGCCGGCGTTGTTGACCAAAATATCAATTTTCCCAAAGTCGCTAATAACATCAGCAATGAGTTTTTCGCTGTCAGCAAGGGATGCTGCATTGGAGGCGTAGCCTTTGGCATTCACACCCACAGCAGCTATTTCAGCTTCCGTAGCTCTCATGTGTTCGTCATAATTTAAATCGCTAAAGGCGATGGCTGCGCCTTCGGCAGCAAACTTAAGGGCTATGGCTTTTCCAATACCCCGTGCTGCTCCAGTGATGAGCGCAACTTTTCCTGTAAGTAAATTCATAATTTCCGCTTTAAAATTTTAATGGCCAAAGATAAAACTTTCGGAGTAAACAAACCGGATATTGTCCGGGCACTCACTCACGATTAAAAATTAATTGCACCTGTGCACCGCCTTCCTCTTTATTATTGACTTTAATATTTCCGTTGTGGTAGTCCATGATAAGCTTGATGGCAGCAAGTGAAAGACCAGTACCTTCCTGATGCAGAACATCGCCGGTAGAGAAAAGTTCGAAAAGACGTTTTTGAGAATCTTTATTAAACCCGGGGCCGTTGTCGGTGCATGACAGAACAATCCGGTTTCCATCGGACAAGGTCGACAGCCGGATGTTTACATCGGGACCTCCGTATTTACAAGCATTATCCAGGAGCATTTCCAATGATTTTTTGACAAGTGTGGTGTTGGCGGCAAGCTGGATATCTTCATCTTCCATTTCAAGCTGAACGGATTTGTATTTTCCCTGATTGTTCTCTTCAAACTGCCTCAAGGCGGCTTCCATGATATATTTTACCTGTGTGGGTAGGAAATCGGGTTGGCTCCGGTTGGTTCTGAGGTTGGTAATAAGAAGAGCCGTTTCCGAGAATCTCGTCAATCTGTTGGCCACATCTTCCAGATAATGAATGTATTCCTGCTGTTCATCTGACAGTTCGGTAAGGTTTAGCAATGTGGTAAGTCCGATAATACCATTCAAAGGGGTACGCAACTCGTGGCTGATGATGTCAAGGAAATCGGTTTTGGCTTTTTCCAGTTGGTTTAACCGCTTGTAAGCTTTTTCCAGTTGCCGGGTGCGTTCTTTAACTTTATCTTCGAGTTTTTCATTCATTTCCGCAAGAGCAATTCTCTGCTCGTGCAGCTGTATGTGTGTTTCGGTTCGCGCCAACAGTTCCGAGGCATTAAAAGGTTTGGTAATATAATCCTGCCCGCCGATGGCAAAGCCTTTTACGATACTGTTCATATCCGCTTTTGCAGTGAGAAAAATTACAGGAGTGCCACTGGTTTCCGGGTTTTCTTTTAACGCTTTGCAGACTTCAAAGCCATCCATATCGGGCATCATAATGTCCAGTAAAATCAGGTCGAATTTCTGATGATGGGTGATAGAAAGCGCCTGTTCGCCGCTTTGGGCATAAGCGATTTGATAGTTTTCTTTGGAGAGGATATTTCCCAGAATCTGAATATTCTTGGGAATATCATCCACAATGAGGATTTTATACTTTTTGATTGTTTTGGACATGATAAGAATAGTTTAAAAAAATGACTTTATCTGTAATAGTAAATGCTCAATGGTTTCAATTTCAAAATGATCGGAAGCTTCAACAAGCTGCTCACCGGTTCTCCGTATTACACTGATACGCTTTTCTCTTCCAAAAGTAAAAATTTCATTTCCAAATGTTTTAATGTCATCAATTATTTTGGTTTCGACGACAGTCTCCCATGTCCGGAAGAACTTATTGGAAAAATCGCGGCGTATATCTGCACTTATTTTTATGGGAGATTCTTGTTTGTGCTTCTGCCCATATTGAGTTGTAGTTTGTTTGAAGGCATTTTTTCTCTGAGAACTTACTGTTTTTTGTACTTTTTCCACTTTACGTAGTTTAATGGTAAATGTTGTACCCTTTCCCGGTTTGCTGTTCAGGGTGATATTTCCATTCATAGCTTCTACCAGACGTTTGGTGATACTCAATCCGAGGCCGGTGCCTTGTCTTTGCTGAGATATGGCATCGGAGGATTGTTTGAAAGCTTCAAAAATAATTTTCTGCTCAATTTCAGGAATACCTGATCCCGTATCTTCAATAGCTATTTCCAGGTCGAAATACTTTTTTTCGCTATCAGAAGCCTGACCGCTAACCGTGAGCTTTACAAATCCTACATCGGTAAACTTAATGGCGTTACCCACCAAATTAAACAGGATTTGACGGAATCGGACGGAGTCCAACAGAAACATTCCTTCCAGTGTTGTTGAAATATGTGTGATAAACCGGATTTGTTTTTTTTCAATCTGAGGATAAAAGATTTGCTGAATTCCGGATATGAGGTTGCGAATAGAAACAGGTTCTGTGTAAAGCTCAAGTTTTTCAGCCTGTATTTTGGAAAGGTCAAGGATGTCGTTGATGAGCGACAAAAGGTTGTTGCTGCTGTTTTTAATCGACTGAAGAAAAGCTTTTTCTTTTTGTTCTTTTGCCATGGAGAGCAGCAGGTCGGTAAAACCGATGATGGAGTTGAGTGGTGTTCTTATCTCATGGCTGATATTAGCGATAAACAACGATTTTGCCCGGTTGGCTTCTTCGGCCTGATTTTTTGCCACTCTGATTTCAATGTTTCGTTTGTGCAGTTCCACATTGATTTTTTGCAGTCTTTCCTTGCGCCTTTCTGCAACTTCTTCAGCTTGTTTCCTTTTTGTGATGTCTTCTATGATTCCTTCATAGTAAAGGGTTTTGTTTTCTTTGTCACGAATAGCCCAGGCGCTTTCTCTCACGTAAATTTTGCTACCATCAGCATGCACCCAGATATCTTCGCGACCGGTAATGATGCCCTGCTCCTCAATCAGGTGGATAAAATACCGCCTATCGGATTTAGTTTCATTTAAGTTTATTTGTTTAAGTTCAGATAAAGAGTAGCCCAGCATATGGAGAAGTGTTTTGTTAGCAAACATGATTCTGCCATCGGGCATAGTTTGATACATGCCAATGGTGGCATTTTCTACAATACTTCTGTACCGTTCGCGACTGGTGAAAAGTTCATTGTTTAACTTTGTGAGACTTTCTGTTTGTTCTGTAATTTTTTGGTTTCGTGCAGCCAACAGCCCATAATTTGTCTTGATAATTTTATTTTTGTATTGGATGAAAATCAAGACAGTTAAGGCGGTCAGGACAAAGAAGGATATAAAAATAATAAGGATGAGTCGTGTATTTTTTTCTTCGGCCAGGCGAATTTGGTTCAGTTTATCCTGTTTTCGTAGTATTTCATTTTCTTTTTCTTTTTTTTCAGCTTCGAGACGCACCTCCATTTCACTCACTATCTGGCGGTTTTTGTCATTAAAAATCTCCTGGTATATTTGGTTATAATAGGTCAGGTAAGTATAAGCTTCTGCATAATTATTTTTCTTTTTATTGATGTCCGAAAGTAACAAATAAGTATCAAGTAACAATCCCTTATTGTTTATTTGCTTTGCAAAGAACAGAGCGCTGTCGCTGTATTGTACGGCTCGGTCAAGGTTGTTCTTATTACAATATAATTTTCCTAAATCCAGCATGGTGACAGCAATGCCCCGCCGGTCGCCAATCTTCTTTTTCAAAGGCAGAGCTCGTTGCTGATATTTCAAAGCCAGATCGTATTGTTTCAATTCATAATAGATTTCAGCAATATTGCTAAGAGCATCAGCATAAAGGGCCTCACTGTTTATCTTTTCTGATAACCTTTGGGCTTTCTGGTAAGACTTCAGCGCTTTGGAATAGTAACCCTGCTTTTGCTGAATCTCACCAAAGTGCAGATACATATTGATTTCATTAAATAAATCGCCTTTTTCACGATAGATATTGAAGGCGGAGGTATAGAAACTTTCGGCACGTTTAAGCTTTCCCCAGCTTTCCATGACAACTCCCAACTGGTAGTCGATGGCCGCGAGTCCTACTTTGTCACCGAGTTGTTGGTATATGTCGTAGGCCCGTTGGAATAGCCCGATGGATTTCGCATAATCGTTGTAGTTTGCCCAGACTTTCCCTTCACCTTTGAGTGAGGCTGCAAGTCCTGATTTTATCCCCAATTTTTCATAAAGTTTTCGTGCCTTCTCGTAATAATCGGCTGCTTTTTTATAGCGACTCCAGCTATAAAAATTGTCGGCAACTTTGCAGAAAAAACCAGCCTGTTTTTCTTTGTTCTTCAATTTATAAGAACGTGAAATGATCTTGTATAGCGAATCAGCTTTATCGTACAAGCTTAAGGCCTGATAATTTTCTGCAAGATGAAAGGTAGCATTGACCAGTGATGGTGTATCGTGTCGAATCCTTGCCATTTTAATAGCGAGTTTATTGTAGTCCAGAGCTTCTTGCGGATTTGACTTTTGATACAATGCTGCAAGTTTTCTCACAAAGTTAAGCCTCTCAGCTCCGGGAAGCAGACTGTCTTTGAGAATAATGGAAATATCTGTAGCGTTGGTTATACTGTCGGCATTAAAAGCCTGACATGTTTGCATACCAAAAAACAGGAGCAGGATGATAATTATCCATGCCGGTTGCTTTCGGTAGAAAGCCCCTGTCTTATAGTTTATTTTGTATGCAGATTTCATTTCTTATTGAAGGTTATTTCAAAGGCTTTTTTAAAGATACGCAATTGTTTTTCAATAGCAACGACATCGAAACTTCTCAAGTAAAGACTCTGGTCGTCAGCATATTTCAATAAGTTAGAAAGCTGGTATTCCGTACCTATTTGACGGAGATGTTGCGTAAATAATCCAATTTTGTCGAACATTTTTGTATTCAGCGCAGGTTCAAAATCGTCATAATACAGCTGCATAATACTGTTGGAAAACTTCTGCACATCTATGGATTCGTTTAAACTGAAGAGCTGGCGGGCACACTCATCTTCGTCAAATTGCCGGATAAATTCACGTAAAGCCGATTTGGCTTCAGTAGCCGGTTGGTTAAACAAATGAATGACAGACGCCTTGGCCTGGTCAATGGAGAAAGACTCGTTGATGTTTAGAATCAGAAAAAGATATTGTTTGTCAATATTTTCTTTTTCAAAGATATTTTGAGCATTTTGCAAAACCTCATCATCAAGGCAGCAGAAGACAACCAAACGAAAGTTTGATATATGTTTCAGTGCCAGCGAAAAGTTTAGTCCCACATCTTCCACTTTAAATCCGTAAGAGACGAAAACCTGTTTCAGTTCTTCTTTCAAAGCATGCGGTTTATTTATGAAAAGACATTTTTTATTATTTTTATGAACAGGTGCTTTTTCTTCGGAAACTATGACAGTATTCCTGCTCACCTGAACATTATGAAAAATCACCGAAAACCGGCTGCCTTTTCCCAGTGTGCTTTGTAGTTTTATTTCGCCATCCATAGCATTTGCCAGTCGCTGGCTGATGGCAAGTCCCAGACCGGTCCCATTGGTTTTTTCTTTGGTCTTTCCTTGATGGAATGGCATAAAAATCAATTTCTGATCCTCGGTTGAAATACCGGAACCTGTATCTTCAACTTCAATAATCAGTTTGATTTTATTTGATGCACCCTCCGGTTCGGAACGAGCGGTTATGCCAATACTTCCATGATTTGTAAATTTTATGGCGTTACCAATAATATTGAGTAATATCTGTCTTAGCCTGGCTTCCTCAAAAATAATATTGTGAGGGATACTTTCGTCTGTTTTGGCAAATAGATGAATACTCTTGTCTAAAGCTTCCAGACTAAAAATATTCATCATATCATCTAAAATTTTGCAGATATCAGTCTCTTTGAATTCCATATTAATATTCCCTTCTTCAATTTTTGAAAGATCAAGAATATCGTTGATCAGACTAAGCAGGCTTTCGCCGCTCAACTTAATAGCATGGAGATAGTTTTTTTGTTTATCATCGTTTGTCATGGAATAAAGCAAATCTGAAAAGCCGATAACCGAGTTGAGCGGAGTGCGAATTTCATGGCTGATATTGGCCAGAAAGTTGGTTTTTGCCTGGGTACTGTTTTCTGCTTTTTTTATGGCTTGTTGTAATGCATTATTGCTTTTTTCCAGCTCTTTTTGCGTTATTTCAATTTTACGCGTTTTCTCAAGAAGCAAACTGTTTTGCTTATTTTTGTTGTTGAGATATACACTGACAAAAGTGAGCACAATCAAAAGAATGGCAAAAGCACTCCAGGAAAAATAGAGTAGATATTTCTGTTTTTTCAGCCGGAGCATGGCAATTTTTGTCTTTTGTGCCTGCAGTAGCATTTGACTTTGTTGTCTTTCGGTATCAAATTGGATTTGCAAACGGGCAATACTTTTCCTGACATTCAGGTTCAGCAGCGAATCATGATATGCCTGCCTTAGTTTTAGAAACTTAATGGCTTCTTTATACTTTTCCAAATTCATGTAGATACTGAACAGCACATCGTAACCATCCTTAAGTATTGAGCGTGCACGAATTTTCTTTGCCAGCTTAATGCCCGGCTTTAGATATTGAAAGGCCTTTTCGTAATTTTTCATTGCACCATAAAGTGCTCCGGTTTCAATGTAAGCATAAGCCATGTTGTCATAATCCTTTATTTCTCCGGCTTTTTGAAGCGCACCCTTCAGGTAGATGAGCGCTTCGTGGTACTTTCCCAGTTTTTGCAATACCTGAGCTATATCATTGCCGGAAATGATAATTCCCCTTTTTGAATGGACTTCTTTGTTGATGTCCAGGGAAAACTTGTAATATTGTAAAGCTTTGGTTAACATGTTTTTCGCTTCGTAAACATGGCCTATGTTATTCAGGTTAATTGCAATACCTATAGGCTTGTCCCGGTTCTGTGCAAATCGTAAACTCTGCTTAAAATATTGGAGCGCTTTATCATACTCTCCCAACATAAGATTCACATTACCAATGCTGTTCACCGCAATGGCTATGCTGGCCGAGTCGTGTGTTTGCGTGGCAAGACGAAAGGCTTTTAAATGGTATTTCATAGCTTTCTGATAGCTGTCGATTCTGCGGAATACAACTCCAAGGTCGTTGTACGAAACAATTAAAAGTCTGGCGTTTCCCGTTTCTTTACCAATTGCAATACCCTTTTTGTGAAGCCAAATGGCCATCGGATAACGGGCTTCGTGCCGGAGTTGTTCACCAGCTTTGTTAATCTTTTTTCCCGTCATTACCAGCCACCCTGTCTCTCGTGCAGAATGAATGGCTTTTTCAATGATGCCAGAAAATT
The DNA here is from genome assembly GCA_964386145.1 of uncultured Lentimicrobiaceae bacterium. Classification (GTDB taxonomy): domain Bacteria; phylum Bacteroidota; class Bacteroidia; order Bacteroidales; family F082; genus Sulfidibacterium. The sequence goes on from CAYLSW010000025.1 coordinate 16,338, forward strand.
TTATTCTGGCCTGCGGGCTGTTGTTTTCTTCGATTTCCTGAAGCGCCCGGTCTATCAACCGGACAATTTGCAACGAGTCTTTTATTCTTACAGCGTGTATGGCACCCGGCTGTTCAACGGCAAGGTCGTTTGTGTTGGCTGCGGATGCTCCCGAATATAACGATAGCAGAGCAAGCCATAAGAAAATCTTCCGAAAGGATAATATTATCTGTAACATGGTCGTTTCCAAAAAGCAAGATAAATAGAAAGTCAGGTGAAACAAAATGTTTCGCCTGCTAAGATAAAGAAAAATCAGCTCTATGTCGAATTTAGCGGAGTAGCAAAAACTCTCCTGCTTCTTAAAAGATATTTAGCCTGATCAATTCACAAATTGATCTATCGCGAAGCCAAACTACTTTGATGAAAGACAATGCTTGATTTCCGATTCTCGAAATAGCAAAGGCTATTCCTGCGAGTCGAAATTCTGCGCTCACCTAATACTCTTCGTATTTTGACTTCTCATGACGAAAAACTTATGAATTAATCAGGTTAA
>CAYLSW010000026.1:0-16259 GCA_964386145.1 uncultured Lentimicrobiaceae bacterium
CTAACATTCTGGGTAGAATAACCCAGGGATTTCTTTTCCCTCGAAATACCCAAAGCCGTAATTACAACCTGATTTAGGGATTGAGAAGAAGATTTCATAGCCACATCAATGGTATTGGAACTACCTATAGGTATCTCCTGAGTTCCCATTCCCACAAAAGAAAAAACAAGGATGTTACCCTGCTTCAGGTTTAACGTGAGGGAATATTTCCCATTGTAATCTGTAATAGTACCATTGGTGGTACCTTTTACCTGAACAGTAACTCCGGGGAGAGCTGAGCCATCATCCGCACTGGTTACCGTACCACTAATCGTTTTCGTTTGTGCAAAGGCAATATTTAGCCCAGCAAAAAACAAAAACGCAAGCGTCATTGTAATTTTTCTCATAACGATAATTTTTTGTTAAAAATTTAAAAGGTAAAATTAGTATTTTCTGAGAAAATTCGAAATATAAATTAATTTTTATTATCCTTCTTAATTAGCAAATCAATTTGTTTGTTAACAGGTAATTACCTCATCTGTCTCAAGCGATACAAATGTTAAAACTCAATTTTTCCTCAATTATATTGTTAAATATTTGCTCATAATTCACAACATCCACCATCCGGGTAATGCACATAAAATGGCGTTTGTTAAGAAAATTTAATAAAACTATATTGATTTTTTCTTTGCAACATACCATAAAAATAATGATTAAAATAATTCAAATTTGAATTACTCCCTGTCATTCTTCCCTACCCTGCTAAAACATTTTTCGCTGTAAGTTTAGTAGCTTCCCTCTGTCAAAAAAAAAAGCCATCCGCTTTGAGCAAACGACTTTTTTGAGAACAACGATTTCTAATAAATGCTTTTCAAGCGTATCCTGGAAAGCAAACTTTTCCCGGTATCTGAGAAGGAAATATTACACACGATAGAGACCTTTTCAATAAAATAGGCCCGGGTTCATATAGCAAGCCAAACTAACCTGATTTCTATTTTCAAAATATTCACACGGTTCATCTTTTTGGAGTTGTTCTATCGAATTATACCGTTATTTGATAACAAATTTCTTTTTGACAATAGTCTGATCTGCTTTGAAAACTGCAATATAAATACCTTTTTTCAATTGTCTCAAATTCAGAGTATATTCGTGAGAACTATTTCCTATTCTGGCCTGCATCTGCATTATCAATTTTCCCTGTATATCAAAAATAGAAATTTCAAATATTTTTTTTACTTCCGGCACATAAAAATGAACAATTCCTGATGATGGATTAGGATAAATCTTTATTCCGCTTTTACCATGAAGTTCTTTTACAGCGGTAGTCGGAATTCCAATCCATTTCCATATTCCTCGTGTAGTGGAGTTTAGGTTGAATCCGCCTGCCCAGCCCACGGCACTATTATAAAATTTAACCGAAGTATATTGAATAGAATCATCGAGCAGAGTCCAGGTATTCCCTTCGTCCATTGAATAAGCAGAACCACTCATGGCCAAATTCTGAGAGATGCCGGTAGAGATTAACATCCCGGGGGCCTCAGGAATCACTGCCATATCCGATTTATAATATTTTCCGGAAGGAGTGACCGTTGACCATGTAAGACCGCCGTCTTTACTCCTTTTCATCTGGAAATCTGTTATGGCACCCGCCGACTGGTCATACTTCACATAGGTAGCGATACCGGTGCTATCGTTATGAAAACCAAGTGTGGTAACCTCGGTCATACCGGTGGAGACCACTGTCCAATGGAGTCCTTTATCCAGTGATTTAAACACCCTTCCTTTATTAGTCCCAAACCAAATCGTATTTCCATAAACTGAATACAAATTGACATAGCCATATTCACCTAAAGATGAGACAGGGATATTTGCCGTGGGTACCGGTATCCAATTTGCTCCCCCGTTGGTAGTAGTATAAATTTCAAAATGACTATTCACAGGGTCTCCCATACACCAACCATCCTGACCATTCCAAAAGTAAACGACATCAGGAAAAGATGCGTCATTATTAAAAGAGGCAGAGCTTTGATGTATCCAGGTATTTCCTCCATCAGTGGTGTTGTAAATACCACCATGTCCTAATGAACCTGTACTATACATGGCAACCCAGGCTTTCTTACTACTTACCGCTGAGATGGTGGAAATGGCAAAAGCCTGGGGAACGCCGGTAAACTTGCCGGGTTTCCATGTTCTTCCGCCATCGGTTGTTTTGGTAAATTCTTGTACATTAGCGCCATTCCCAGAGCCGTCATAAGCAGTTGCCCAAACCACATTTGGATTGACGATAGAAATATAGTTAATTCCTCTGCTTTGGACTGTAAAACCAGTGGCCTGAGGTAACCAGGCTCCGGAAATCAAAGGATAAACCAAAATATAATTGGTTTTGGTTTCCGTGTTGGTGTTTGTCCCATCAGAAATGGTCAGGCTTACCTCATAAGCACCGGGCTTTGCATATTTAATATTAGAAGGATCTTTTTGGGAAGAATTAGAAGGACTCCCTCCCGGGAAGCTCCAGCTCCAGGAGACAGGTTTTCCGGAAGATAAATCGGTAAAACTCACTTCATCCCCTTCGGGGACAGAAACTGTACTAACCTTAAAATTAGCAACGATCGTATGCAGTAACATACTGTCCTTTACAGCTTCTATAGCCTTGAAAGCATTGATGCGTCCGGCGCCAAGTTGTCCGATATGGTTAGGATTTTCCGCATCAATATTATCACTGGTTGCTTTCATAATTGCAACAAGTTTTTCAGGGGTTAAAGTAGAATCCTCAGAAAGCATCAATCCGGCTAAACCGGCAACAATAGGGCTGGCCATAGAGGTTCCCTGCATATACCCATATTTCGAGGTGGCAAAATCAACGGTGCTGAATATTCCGTATCCGTTTGCATTACTGCCACCCGGAGCACAAACATCCACATCTTTTCCATATTGTGAAAAGGAGGATTTTATATCATCCGAATTGGTAGAAGCCACCGCAATTACATGATGATAATCGGCCGGATAAGAAGAGCTCGTATTGCCATCATTTCCGGCAGCAGCAACCAATACACATCCCTTATTATAAGCATAATTCACAACATTTTGGCCTGTTTGATAAAATCCCGGACCTCCCCACGACATATTTATTACGTTGGCTCCGTGGTCTGCAGCCCAAACAATTCCCTGATAACCATAGGCCATGGTTTTTCCATTGGTAGAATCTCTGGAAATTTTTACAGCTATCAAACTTACATTAAAACCAATGGAGGCAATACCAATACCGTTGTCGGTAGCCGCTCCGGCAAGTCCTGAAACATGAGTACCGTGTGTCCAGTCCAGTGTTTTCTTTGGCGGGGCAGGGTCCGAATCGTTATTTGCAAGATCAATTTTGGCAACGATTTTACTGCTTAAATCGGGATGGCTAACATCAATAGCGTTATCAAGGATAGCGATTTTAATATTGGGATTCCCCTTTTGAATGTCCCATGCTTTTCCGGCCTGTATAACCTGTAAGTACCAATTATAAATTCCATTGGCATTATAGTCAGGATCGTTGGGTGTATATAAAATTCTAAACAAGGGGGATTTTTCAGCATAAACAACGTTTTTATCCTTTCTTAAAGCGCTGATTAGACTGTCAACAGCATGAATATCTTTAAAATAAAGCAGGTACGTCCGTTGTAATTCGGCATCAGATGTCTTGTAAAAAGGGCGTTTAACCTGAGTAACCTGATAGGCATCTTTTAACCCGTTTATAAAGGCTAACTTATTGACACTGACAACACCGTTGATACCCTGGTGTTTAACTGAAGCCGCAGCCTTAAGCTGAAAATAAATTTGACCATCAACGGCATTGGGATCAACAGTCTGGGCAAAAAGTGACATGTTTAAAAAAACAACGAGAAAAGAGAGATAAAAGATTCCGATAAATTTTTTCATAATAGAGTTGATTAAAAAATAAATAAAAGTAAGAATGGCACCTTGTTTAAGAAGGCCGTTTTGGTTAGCCCCGTAAGAACTCTTGAGCATTTTCGTTTTTGAAATATTGAATACCAATGCCTAACCTGGCGTGCAGGGATTAATCCCGCTTGAAACGGGACAACTATATTTTAGAATCCTAAAGTTTCATATTTTTCTTAAATCAGGATTCTGAGCCTGAGACAGGGCAAAATGTTAATCAATATTCATTGTTCAATTTATTTCAACAAAATAAAGGGCATAGCCAAAGAGAACATAACCACACCTATCAGGGTATAGTTTTTTAAGAGGAAATAAAAAGAGACCATTCCCTTACGAATAGTCTCTTTTTCGTTTAAATACCCTCAAAGAAAATTATCCCTTTGAGGTTATCGTTATTCTCTATTACTGCCACCACATTTTGGTGTAAATGGTAGTTTTGGGAGTATTTTTGTTGTATAATACTTCATCTGTTGCATAAGGATACCTATCGGGGATACCTCTTGTATTCACAGGGGTAAGCACCGGAAAACCGGTTCTGCGATAGTCAACATACGATTCGGGTTTAAAGTAATCGGCCACGTATTTTTGCTGAATAATTTCCTCCAACGAGGGCGAATCAACCGTACCGGTATAGGAGGCTGTTTTGGCAGCAAGCCATACACTAGCAACAGCATCATAACCGGCATCCAAACCTCTGTATTTATCAATGCTTGATGTAATTCCTTTAATAATATAGGCCTTGGCATTAGCATAATCACCGGCTTGATGATAAGCTTCAGCAGCAATAAACATCAACTCGGAATAGGTCATAAATTCCACAGGTGAATCTTTTTCCCCATAATAAATTCCTGCTAAATAATCGCCTCCGGCAGGTGTAGCCTTATAAATAAGACTCCGAGGATCGTTATTATCAGCGGCAAGAGCATTAAAGAAATTAAGATTATTTTTCATATCACCCCTTTGATCTTCATATTGGTATATCGGATTTTGCACAGAAGGGCCTGTACCGAATTTGAATACCATATCGTCTGAGTTACCGGTCATAACATTCTGATTTTCGACAATATTGATTATAGTATTAGCCCATGTACTGTTTTTGTTTGACAAATGCAGTGTATATCTTGCTTTCAATGCCCAGGCAGTTTTAATCCATTCATCAGCATTTCCTCCAAAGATAAAGTCATTTGTTGACAGATTTATATCAAAGGCAGTCGGGCTCTTTTTCAAGAGATTGATTGCACTGGAAAGCAGACTTTGAATCGTATCATAAACCTGTTGTTGTGAATCATATTTAGGCGTTAGGTTGGCACTTCCTAGAAACGCTTCTGTATAAGGAACGTCTCCCCACAAATCGGTAGCATTTCCCAACCAAACAGCCATCAAAACTTTGGATATTCCGCCGTAAATGTGAGCAGAGGATTTAGGATTTAAGGATTTATCCATCAAAATCTTGGTATCCATCATACCTCCGGAATAAAATGAACTCCAGAGATTATTCACATTAGACGAGGTGTAAATATAGCCGTTAATGGCAGCAGCCTGACGAGCTGAGCCCCTGGCATATTGTTCCCACATAGCAGTTGTTCCCACAACATCCATACCTCCGAGAATATACGCCATTTGGGCTTCGATAGAGGGCAACAGGACAAATCCCGTGACATCTGTAACCGCATTAGGATCCTTATTCATAGTAGGATCCAACCACTTTTTCTGGCATGATGTAACAGAAATCATCACCAAAACGAAAGTGGCAATAGTTATAATATTTATTTTTTTCATAGTCAAAAATTTAATAATTTAAACAATAATTAAAATCCTACTTTTAAACCGACAGTATAAGATTTTGTGCCAGGCATATTAAAATAATCAAAACCCTGTGCATTGGAAGCTCCCAATAAGCTGGTTTCCGGATCAATGCCCGTATAAGGTGTGGACAGCCATAAGTTATAACCGGTGAAGTAAAGGTCAAGATGCTTAATCCAGGTAATATTTTTGATGAGTGTTTTCTTGAAATCATAAGAAAGTGTAATCGTCCGCAGACGAACCCATCCGGCATCCTGGATATAAGGTGACGAAGGGCCTGTAAAACCACTACCGTAACCATCCCAGAACCTCCAGTTTTCATCTAACTTAACTTTTTGAGTATTAACCGTTCCTGTAGAAATAACATCTCCGGTAGAAGGATCTACATGCCCCATTACCCCTTTCCACACATAATCTTTGTTACGATTTTCCGTTATTTTGCTCATACCAAAATAATTCAAAGCGCCAACGGTTCCGTTCCACATCTGTCCACCATGTTTAATATCAATTAAGAATGAAAAACTTGCACCCTTATAAGTTAAGGTATTGGTAATACCCATGGTCCATTTTGCCTGAATAGAACCTAACTTAGTGGTAGCAGTGCTTGGAATAGGATAACCGTAAAATTCATCCGTAGGGTCGTCCTGAATGATTAAATTACCTGATTTATCTCTAACCCAATCGGTTCCGTAAATACTACGATACTGGGTTCCTGCAACAGCTCTTACCTGAGGCTCGGTAAATCCGCCGAGAAACACATTTGGAACACCGGTAGTAAGCTTTGTAACGACAGAATTGGGATTAGACCAGTTTACAGTAACATTCCACAACAGGTCCTTCGTTTTTACAATATCTGCTGACACCAGCAGCTCAATACCGGTAGTTTTCATTTCGGCAGCATTCATATATCTTTGGCCATAACCGGTAGAAGGTGCGGTAGGAACATTCAACAACAAGCCACTGTTTACACGCTGATAATAATCAGCATCTATTCTAAAACGACTTTTCAAAAAGCGTGCATCGAATCCCACTGACCATGATTTGGCTTTTTCAGGTTTTAAATAATTATTTCCAATTGTATTGCCTTTGGTAAATCCGACTACCCCTAAAAACGGGAAGCTAATACCATTGGTCCAGCCATCTCCGGCACCAGCCTGGGAATAGTAGGTATTAGTGTTGTAAGCACCTGGCACATTGGCAGTAACAGCATAAGAAGCACGAAGTTTAGCAAACGAAAGTACTTTTGAGTCTTTCAAAAAGGGCAATTGTGAAAATACCCAACTGGCGCTTACCGAAGGATAGAAAAACGAATTATCATTAGCAGGTAAAGTTGTTGAACCTTCATAACGACCGGTAACATCCAAATAGAGCATATTCTGATAAGCGAGGGATACATCATAATACCAGGCACGTGTTCTGTGCGAACTTTCTCCCTGATATCCTTTTACATCGGCAGTATTGGTAACATCAAAGAAACCGGGCATGGCAAGTCCGTTTGCCTGAGCGGTAACTCTTTTGAAGCGTCTCTGATACAAGTTATACCCAACCATTGCCGTGAGTGTAAAGTCTTTGTTGAGATCTTTTTTTAAGTTAGCAAAAATATCCTGATTCAAGTCCATGCTAAAATACTCGTTAGGACTGGCATAACCCTCCGGGTTTCCCCTTGAATGTATGGCAAAATTATTGGTAGAATAATAGCTGTAAAAATCAAGACCACCACGATAAGTTATTTTCAACCATGGCTTAATATTCCATTCTGTAGTGAAAGTACCGAAAACACGGTTAACTTCATCGTTGTAATTGATCATGTTTGCCACCCAATAAGGGTTGTCATAGCCTGAACCATTCCGGTAAGTTCTTTGTTGACCATGTCTGTAGTCTCCGGTAAAACGATATCCGTAAGCATCATTAAAAGTAGGCGGAGTCCTCATTAAACCTAACATGACCCCGGAAAGATTACTTCCCTGCTGTTTACGATTAGCAACGGTATTGGTATAATTCATAATAGCGCTAACCTTCAAATTTTTGGCAGGTTTATGAGAAGCATTAAGGCTAAATGTTGTTCTGTTTAAGGTATTGTTAGGAATAACGCCCTTAATATTTGTATTGGATAATGAAGCGTAAAAAGTAGTAACATTATCTCCACCCGAAACACTCACATTATTATAAAGGGAGACTCCGGTTTGAAAAAAGTCATAAGGATTGTAAGTCCGCACCTTTTTATTTGAAGCGAAAGGACTGCTCTGTCCTACAATACGACCATTTGGATCCCAGTATTTCATATAATCGGCCATGGAGGTTGAAGCACCACCATAATAATAATTAGCGGGAACATATTTCGGGTCGGTTGTATAGCGCAAAGTATCAATTGCCGGCCCCCAGGAAGCACCATTGTAAACACGTGCATCAGGATCAGAATATGGATTAACGTTTAATCCGTAATAACCATATAGCTCAGCCAATTTGAAACTGCCCTGTGCATATTTATTTTGTAAGGCAGGAACCTGAGAGATTTGTTCCAGTTTAGTGGAAGTATTATAATTAATACTCAATCCTTTTTGTTTCTTCCCTTGTTTTGTGGTGATAATGATGGCACCGTTAGCAGCTCTTAATCCGTAAAGAGCGGTTGCTGCACCACCTTTCAAAACAGACATGGAAGCAATGTCATCAGGGTTAATGTCAATAGTACGACTGGAATAAGCCACCCCTTGGGTACTACCTGCACCGCCACCGGAAGCAATCGGCACACCATCAACAACATAGAGGGGCTGATTATTTCCAAGAATAGAGGAAGAACCCCGAATCTCAACAAAGGGCGCCGAGCCGGCAGCACCTGAAGAGTTAGTAACGCGTACACCGGCCACCTGACCTGCTAAAGCATTAACAACATCAGTCACGGCAGTTTTGCTTATCTCCGCAGACGTGACTTTCGTTACGGAATAACCAAGAGCTCTTTTCTCTCTTGAAATCCCCAAAGCTGTAACCACAACCTGGTTAAGAGATAAAGTGGTAGATTTCATAGCAACATTAATTGTTGTTTTACCATCAATGGCAACTTCCTGAGTTTTCATTCCCACAAACGAAAATATCAGCGTCGTAGCGCTATTACTTACGTTTAAGGAATATTTCCCATTAAAATCTGTAACAGTACCATTGGTAGTACCTTTTACCTGTACAGTAACTCCGGGGAGAGCGGAACCATTATCCGCACTGGTCACTGTACCGCTAATTGTTTTTGTCTGTGCAAAAGCAAAATTCAGCCCTACAAACAGCAAAAACGCAAGCATCATTGTAATTTTTCTCATAATGATAATTTTTTGTTAAAACTTTAAAATGTAAAATTAGAATATTTTTCACAAAATTCATAAAAAATGTTATTTTTTTATAATCTTTCTAAATTAGAACGCTTTTACCTGTATTTCAGAACATTACACAATTTTTCGCATGTCGTGCAAATGTTAAAAAACAATTTCAATAAAAAATTTGATCAAATCTTATCAAAAAATCCATAGTTAAGCATGGTCTGTTTATATTCTAAGTCGGTTATTTTATCGTTAACATATGAGCTTATAATGAAATAAAACATCAGGAATTAACGGAGTTATCAGGGTCTGCCGAACTTCTCTCTGCGCTAATCAGAACAGAAAATATCGTAACTGACTTCCCCGTTAAAACTTTGGTGACACATGGGCGGAGCTAACCATAAAAGGGTTTGCTTTAGTAAAATATATTAATGATATCAACAGCTAAATGTATCTTTATTTGTTCTGAAAGGCATGACGTATTGGTACAATTCAGTATTATTATATGTCAGATGCCCTGTTACAAAATATTAGCCAGATTTAATTTTAGATAAAATATTCTTTTCAAAACAGATAGGTATTGATGTGAAAAGCCTGATACCTTACTAATATAAGCTTAAAACCAACAATAGACTAATCAGGGGCCAAAAGCAGAACAATCTTTGGCGGAAATGAACATTTTTTAGGCTCTGTGTCGAATTTAACGGGGTATCAAAAAATCTCCCGTTTTTAATGCCCATTCCATTTCAAAATGCGCCATTGTGCATTTTAATTTAAATAGTACAGTGGTAAATACCGAAAAGGAAATATAGAAATTCCTGCAGAACACACACAGAAAACTAACAAGGCACCTGTGAAACAGGAGTATACTGACACGGCAATGCTGAACTTTTCAGAACCGGCAGAATATCTTTCAATCTTCAGTGCATAACCTTTAAAAATTTGAAGTAAAAATACACAAACAGGAAACTAATGAGGAGTTCCATTCCGGGAAAAGGAAGTCCGCGGATAAAAAGTTTGGGAACAATCAACAGGCTGATTTGAGCCAGAGCATAAAAATGAAAACCAATTTTCTTCATATCCCACATAAAAATAGCACCTGTCAGGGAAAGCCCTGACAACAATCCCTGAATCAGATAAAAAACAGAACTTATTTCAAAAAAGGGTGTTAAATCCATGGTAGTTCCCAGGAACGAGTAACTGGAGCCCTGTGCGGCCAGTATGGCCTTAATTTGGTTGAAAAATGCGAAAAGAAAAAGATTTGAGAACATGGTGAGTCCGCTTCCAATAAAAGTCAGTATTAATAATATTTTCAACAATTGGGGTTTTATATTTTCCTGCTCCATAGCCTTACACATTTTTCATTTAATCGGGCTGCGAAATTAGAAAAAATAAGGAAACGGGTTATTAAGATTTTTTTAATAAAACTTATCAGCGGTAAACCGTAAATAGTACTTTTGCCATCTCTTTTTGCAAAAATCAGACACATGAAAAACGAGCTGGAGACACCTGAACAAGTAGAAGCACACGTTAAAGAAGAAATGGCCGGCATACTTTATTTTTATAATGACCATTGTGCACCCTGCCTTAGTTTACGCCCCAAAGTGATAAAAATGGTGGAACAGGAATTTCCGAATATCAAACTGGCTTTTGTTAATTCGGAAAAGCATCCTGAACTACCTGCACAGTACAACGTCTTTTCCAATCCCACACTCATTCTGTTTTTCGATGGCAGGGAGTATCGTCGCGAAAGCAAATACATTTCCATTTCGCAACTCGCCGCCGAAATTGAGCGACCGTATCAAATGATTTTTGAAAATTAGTCCCGTAACCCCTTAATTTCAGGATAGAAATAAGAATCCGCTCATTTGGATTTGAAATCCGAATGTTTTGGGAAAAGGGATTTGAAATTCCCAGGTACGGAAAAGGTCGGGATGGCATATCCTGACCAGCAGCGAGAATTAATCCCCGGAAAAATTATCACTAAATTTTAAATTCATGAAACAGAAATACTAACAGGACGCGTCTTTGCGAGTACGCGACTCTTGAAATGGTTTTATATTGAAAAAATTTTTAGCGTACGAAGCCGGTCCAGCCTCAGGCGATGGCAATCTTTTCAGCGTAAGAATGGATGGCTAAACAGAAAAGTTGCCTGCCTGCCCAATACTCATCGCAATGACAAGAATACTTTTAACTTAATGACAATGAGCTATATTCCAGGAATCAGCGCATCGGGTAATTCGTAATCCACTTCCTGCAAAAAGGTAATGGATTTTTCTATTTCATAGTGCATGATCTTGTCGTGATCAACAAAAGGTACAATTTTTCTATATTTTCCCAAAAATTCCTCAAGATAGGGAGAGGTTTTCAAAGGACGGCGAAACTCAAGTGCCTGAGCGGCATTAAACAACTCTATTGCGAGAATCCGTCCGAGGTTCATCACCACACGGTAAGCCTTGGTAGCCGCATTGGCTCCCATACTCACATGGTCTTCCTGTCCCTGCGAAGAGACAATAGAATCGACCGATGCCGGAGTACAAAGTTGTTTGTTCTGGCTCACAATAGAAGCAGCGGTATATTGTGGAATCATAAATCCGGAATTCAACCCGGGATTAGCTACTAAAAAAGAAGGTAAGCCGCGCTTGCCGCCAATGAGCTGGTACGTTCTTCTTTCCGAGATATTTCCGATTTCGGCAGCAGCAATGGCGAGATAATCCAAAGCCAGTGCAAGAGGCTGACCGTGAAAATTTCCACCGGAAACGATTAAATCTTCATCGGGGAAAATGGTGGGATTGTCAGTAACAGCATTCATCTCTTTTGAAAATACCGAAGCTACATGGTTGATGGCATCTTTGGAAGCACCGTGAACCTGGGGAATACAACGAAAAGAATAGGGATCCTGCACATGTTCTTTGTGCCGTTTGATAATCTCACTACCTTCGAGTAATCTGCGAAAGCGTCCGGCAGTCTGAATTTGGCCCAAATGATGTCGCAGCGCATGAAGCCCTTCATAAAAAGGTTCGATACGACCATCAAAGGCATCCAGCGAAAGCGCCCCGACAATATCCGCCATATCGGATAGCCGAAACAGTTTCAGTACTGTGTAAATCCCAAAAGCGCTCATAAACTGTGTGCCGTTAAGCAGCGCCAGTCCCTCTTTGGACTGCAGACGAATGGGTTCCCAACTTTTCTCTTTCAGCACAGCACCTGAAGGTCGTTTCAGCCCTTTGTACCGCACCTCCCCTTTTCCCAGCAGCGGGAGTGACAGGTGTGCCAGCGAAGCTAAATCACCCGAAGCGCCGAGTGAACCAAGTTGATAAACCACCGGAAAAATATCTTCATTGAAAAAGTCGATAAGTCGCTGAACAGTTATAAGTTGTACGCCAGAATAACCATAAGCCAGTGACTTGATTTTCAGCAGCAGCATAAGTTTTACTACTTCGGTGGGTACCTCCTCCCCTGTCCCACTGGCATGTGACATCACGAGGTTTTCCTGAAGTTGTCCAAGGTCTTCAAACGAGATACTTTTGTTGTACAAAGCGCCAAAGCCGGTATTGACACCATAAATCGGCGAATCATCCGTAGCTATGCGTTTGTCAAGATAAGCACGGCATTTGATAATTTGCTGTTTGGCTTCCTCCGACAAAGTTAGTTTATCACCGTTTTTCATAATATTGAAAACGGTCTTAAAAGTCAGTTTCTCGTTACTGATAAGATGAAAATTGTCCATTTTTCTTCTATTTCATTGTTTCTTTGCAAGAAATAAGCCCCTGCCGATTATTTGAATTTTCGTTTGAGGGATTGCTAATCCCTTTTACATTCGGATTACAAATCCGAATGAGCAGGTGTTTAATTAATTTATCTAAGTGCCTAAAGTTTGAAGTTTTTAGTAAAACATCAGGTACTTATTGCTTTTATAATTTCTTCGATTCCCAATTTTTTCTGTTCACCGGTAGCCATATTTTTCAATGTGAGTTTATCGGATTTCATCTCTTCTTCGCCAATCAGCAAAACGTAAGGAATTTGTTTTTGGTTAGCATATCTCAGCTGTTTTTTCATCTTGGACGGTTCGGGATAAAGTTCCGAAGCAATGTCGGCCTGCTGTAATTTTTCGAGGACCCCCAGCGAAAAGAGTTCTTCTTTTTCGCCAAAATTTACCAGCAGCACTTTGGTCAGCGAAGCGGCTTCTTCGGGAAATAATTTCAGTTCGGTCATCACATCATAAATCCGGTCTGCTCCGAAAGAGACCCCGACACCGGAAACATCCGGTAAGCCGAAAATTCCGGTAAGGTTATCATAACGCCCTCCCCCACAAATACTTCCAATTTGCACATCCGTGGCCTTCACCTCAATAATAGCACCGGTATAATAATTTAGCCCGCGAGCCAGTGACTGGTCAATTTCAATCTTCGCTTTCAGGTGAAAAGTCTCCAAATACTGAAGAATAGTACCCAACTCCAGCAACCCTTTGGAGCCATCAGTCGTATTGCCAACAAGTTCTTTCAAGCAGTTCAGTTTTGATGTGTTGCTGCCAGTGAGGTTCAAAACAGGCTCCAAATGGTCAATAGCATCCTGTGAAAGGCCTTTGGAAAGCAACTCCTCGTAAACTTTTTCAACACCGATCTTATCCAGCTTGTCCATGGCTGTAGTGATATCGGTGAGTTTTTCAGGGGCATCGATGGTTTGTGCTATCCCACTCAGCATCTTACGGTTGTTCAATTTAATGACCACCCCGATGTTCAGATGTTGAAAAACTTCATCAATCATCCGGATTAAATCCACTTCGTTGAGCAGAGAGTCCGAGCCTATGACATCCACATCGCACTGATAAAATTCACGATAGCGACCTTTTTGTGGCTTGTCGGCACGCCAAACCGGTTGCATTTGGTATCTTTTGAAAGGGAAAGTAATGTCGTTGCGATGCTGCACCACAAAGCGGGCAAAGGGTACGGTGAGGTCGTAGCGCAAGCCCTTTTCGCTAATGCTGGTACTCAGCCGTAACGCATCTCTTTTTTCGAGCCATTCGGGGTTGGCTTTGGCAAGAAAATCACCGGAGTTAAGGATTTTGAAAAGTAGTTTATCACCCTCCTCTCCATATTTACCAAGGAGCGTACTCAGATTTTCCATGGCTGGAGTTTCTATTGGCTGGTAGCCGTACTTTTCAAAAATGCTGCGGATGGTATTGAAAATATAATTACGACGGCTCATTTCAAAGGGGCCGAAATCGCGTGTTCCTTTTGGAATAGATGGTTTTTTTGCCATAAACAGTCAGGTATTTCCTTCTAAAAATTTGATGGAGCAAAAGTACAAATTTGAGGAGCAAAATGCAGCATCTTTTCTACTTCTGTCATTTTGTGCCAAAAAGAACTCCACACAACCATGAAAGCTTTAACAACCTGAGCAGTTATCTGGCAACTCATTCCTTTGCCGGTCAGTATCAGCGAAGGAAATTGCCGACTAACTGTCAATGTTTGTTGACTTTTTGATTTGGTAAAGAACTATTTCGGCGCCTTCTTCAACAGATAAAGTGCAATAATAAGAAAAATGAAATTAGGAATCCAAACTCCGATAGAAGGCGAAAGATTGCCCTGTGTGGAGAAAACTACTGATACCTGCATAAGCAATATGTAAGAAAACGCCAGCAATAGCCCCAGGCCGAGATGCATTCCCATGCCTCCCCTCAGTTTCCGGCTGGTAAGTGCCACTCCCAGCAGGGTCAATATTAAAATGGCCACCGGTCCGGCAAAACGTTTGTATTTTTCTATTTCATAACGTTTATACGATAATGATCCCCGCTCTCTTTCCTTTTTAATATAGTGGTTTAGCTGGAAATAGTTCATCTCTTCAAAACGTTGCTTGATTTTGTACAGATCGGTGGGCTTTAGGGCAATGGTCGTATCTTTCATATAACCACTTTGTAACTGCTGATTTCCCAAGCTGTCAAAACGAAAAATATAATAGTCATAAATAACCCATTTGTGCAATACGGTATCCCTTACAATTTTCTGTGAATTTAGTTTATATACCAACCGCTCACCATCATACTTTTCCAGCGCAAAGCGGTAACCGGTATGGCGTTGCACATTGTATGATTCAACGTAGGCAAATGTACCGGGGCCGAGTTGCACATGAATATTACGCGCCTTGTCTTTTGTAAGATTTTCAACATACTTATTCATGAAAATCCGCAAGTTATGGTTGGTGTGCGGAATGAGAAAACTACGGAGAAAAAATGAAAGGATGGCAAGAAAAATGGCAACCATCATGTAAGGTCGCAACAAGCGCCGGAAACTAATACCACTGCTCAGCATAACAATAATTTCACTGTTTCCGGCCAGCCTTGAGGTAAAAAATACGACGGCAATAAAGGAGAAAAGGTAGATAAAAAGGTTGACGAAGTAGGGAATGAAATTCAGGTAATAGTCAAAAATAATAGCGTGTAGCGGGGCATGATGACGAATGAACGTGTCAATTTTCTCCGAAATATCAAAGACAATCACCACCAAAATCAACAGGGTGATGGAGTAGAAAAAGGTTCCCAGATACTTTTTAATAATATACCAGTCAATAATCTTCATATCCGTCTGTTCGTCCGGGGGTTTTAACCTTAGAGATTGTACCGAAATAACCCTTTCGGTTTCGAATTGTTCTTTTGCAACTTGAAAAGCTGCAAATCACTTCGTCAATACCCATTCATTTATTTCGTTATAAACCATTTGTCATTATTTTTTGTGAAAGATACATCATTTTTTCAACGCAAAGAAACCGGTTTTTTCACTTTTCAGGCAAAAACTTAAAGTCGTTGTTTTATCCGCGGAATCATCGTGGTTTTCCAGCTGCTAAAATCACCATTTAGAATATGCTGCCGGGCTTCGTGCATTAACCACATATAAAAAGTGAGGTTGTGCAGGCTGGCAATCATGCCGCCCAGCAATTCCCGTGCCGAGAAAAGATGCCGAAGGTAAGCCCGGCTGTACAATGTATCCACAAAAGAGGTGCCTTCCGCATCCACCGGGCTGAAATCATTTTCCCATTTTTTATTTTTAATGTTGAGGATGCCGTTTTTGGTAAACAGCATGCCGTTGCGACCGTTGCGAGTAGGCATAACACAATCGAACATATCCACACCGAGGGCGATGCTTTCCAGGATATTTTCAGGAGTACCCACGCCCATCAGGTAACGGGGCTTGTCTTTGGGCAAAATACCGCAAACCAACTCTGTCATCTCATACA
>CAYLSW010000027.1:0-15980 GCA_964386145.1 uncultured Lentimicrobiaceae bacterium
ATTATCTCGAAACGCGTATTTCACAGGTGTCCCATCTCGGAAAACAGTTGCGCGACTATGGTGTTCCCATTCAGTTTCCCTATGGCGGACATGCCATATTTATTGATGCCAAACGTTTTTTACCCAACCTGTCCAAAGAACAGTTTGTGGCTCAGACACTCGGGGTGGAGCTGTATATTGAAGGAGGTGTCAGGGGAGTGGAAATAGGTACTTTGCTTGCAGACCGTGATCCGGAAACACGCAAAAATCGTTACCCGATACTGGAACTGATGCGACTGGCCATTCCACGACGGGTTTATACCAACAACCACATGGACTATGTGGCGGCAGCGGTCATAAACGTTTTCGACCGGCGAAAAGAAATCACAAAAGGACTGAAGATTTTAAAAGAGGCCCCTATCCTGCGGCATTTCACCGTGGAACTGGATAGAATCAGGTAAACCGAAAAATTGAAGTTGAAGATGCTCATCGTTTTTGTTGTGATGAACATTTTTTGTATTCAAATTCTCCTCAAAAAGTCTCCGGTCGGATATCGTTGAGTATGTTCAGGTAGTTTTGGTAGCGGAATTGGGGAAAAGAGCCGTTTTCTACTGCTTTGCGCACGGCACATCCAGGCTCATTGATATGCAGACAGTCAGAGAAACGGCATTGGTACATTAGTTGCCTTATTTCGGGAAAACGTTGTCCCAACTCTGTTTTTTCAAATGCTACCAGTCCGAACTCTTTTATTCCGGGCGTGTCAATAATGTCTCCGCCGAAACCGAGAGAAAACATTTCTGCAAAGGTGGTGGTATGTTTGCCTTTGAGATGAGCCTGGGAAATTTCGCCCTCTTTCAGGTTAAGTGACGGGTCTGTTTTGTTAATTAACGCCGACTTCCCCACTCCCGAATGTCCGGCAAGCAGGCTTACTTTGTCGCGCAACATCTCTTTAAAATCTTCCATTTGAAAACTTTTTTTCGCTGAGGTTACCAAACAGAAGTATCCGGCTGCAGAATAGACCTTTCTATACTCATCAAGCTGTATTTTTATCTTCTCGTCATACAAATCAAGTTTGTTGAAAACCAGCACAGCAGGAATGTGATACGCCTCGGCGGTAACCAAAAAACGGTCGATGAATCCGGTGGAGGTTCGTGGTTTCACCAACGAGGCTATAAGCACAGCCTGGTCAAGATTGGAAGCAATAATATGGGAAGCTTTTGACAGTTTGGTGGCTTTGCGGATGATGTAATTTTTTCGCTCCCGAATGCGTACAATCAGGCCGGTTCTATCAGCTTCCGGTAATTTAAAATCTACTTTGTCACCAACTGCAATGGGGTTTGTCGTGCGGATACCTTTTATCTTGAAACTACCTTTCAGCTTACAGCTATAAAGTACTCCAACGTCAGTTTTTACAATATACCAACTGCCTGTGGAGCGGACAATGACTCCGCTTTTCAGGCTGCTCATATAAATTGATAATGTTTTTTCACCGATGAGCAGATATCCCAAACGCAGGACAGGCCCTCTTCAAACTCAACAAAATCTACCGGCTGAAGGATAAAATTATCCTCCTCAGTTTCGATAATCACTTCTCCTTCAGGAATAAAGCACGATTCTTTTACGCTGTAAGTCCACGGAAAACGCGACCCCTCTTTTTCCCAGACAGGCCACGACCGGATACCTCTTTCGGTGACTTGTTCGTAGGACAATTTCTCAATTTGTACTGTTTCCATCTTTAATATTAATTTTTAAAAAAACCTATAAAAATACAAATAATTATTATATTTGTCCAAATAAAATCTTTTAATTTCTGATATCATGCCCCTCATCGACTACATTTCCTTTTTGGTTTCTCCGGTTTTGTTTGCCTTTTTTCTCGTTTATTTAAATTTCAAATTCAAAATACGTGTATGGAAATTCATCCTGGTGGCTTTTGTCTGGGGTATGATGGCTGTGGGTTTGGTCATAATCACCGACGAAATTATTAAAATATGGGGACTTCAGAACCTGAAAAATCTGCGGCGGACAGTGTTTTATGTTTTTGTGGTTGTGGCTTTCAGTGCTGAGCTGGGCAAATTCTTTTTCTTACGTTACCTGTTTTATCATGAGAAAAACTTTGATTCCCCGCTGGCGGGAGTCATATATGCTATTAGTATTTCCCTTGGATTTTCGTTCCTTGCAGTTATTGTTTATTCAACCGGATTTATAGGGACGGAAAATATGAAAGACATAACTTTGTTTTTGTATACATATCCGATAGCTAACATTGTTTTCGGAATTGTCCAGGGGTTTTTCATGGGAATGGGGAAAGTGCGAAAAAACAGTATTATTGATGAAGCAACAGCTTTGGGGATAGCCACGTTATTTCATGCTTTATTTTATTTCTGTTTACTTACTTCCGACATTCGTCTTTTCTATATTATGACTGTCGGGCTGCTCTTCATTGGGATTACTCTCGTCATAAAAGCAGCCGGTATTCGGCCCCTGACAAGAAGATAACTTTTTAGTTCTACTTGCGCTCCGAACAAGTACAGCTTATTTTCAGTTCCCAAACAACCTACAGCTGTTTTACCGAACATTTTTCCTGAGCCAGTAAGTCGGGTTTTGCAGGTTTTTGTTGTGCCATACTTCAAAATGAAGCTCTGTTTTTCCCTGCAGGTTGGTATGAATGATACCCAATGCCTGTTGCTGCGTAACCTGTTGGTTATTTTTGACCAGAACCTTATCCAGCCCTGAGTAAACAGTAAAATAGTTTCCGTGTTTCAAAATTATGGCGATGTTGGTGTTGGTAATTCTTACTACATTGACAACTTCCCCGGGGAATACTGCACGAGCCACGCTTCCTTTGGCCGTGGCGATGTTGACTCCGTTATTTTTAATTTTAACATGTTTCAGAACAGGGTGGTTATGAACCCCGAATGTTTGGGAAACCACCCCTTTTTTCACAGGCCATGGGAGTTGTCCTTTGTCGGCATTAAACGTGAAGGACAGACGTCTTTCAGAAGCAGTGAGCAGCTTTGATTTCGATGTGTTTGCGGCGTTCCTTGTTGAGATAGCAATAGCTTCTTTTATCTGAGCCTCCAGCTTTTGCGATTCCTTTTGCTTTTGTCTCAGATGGGCACGCAGACTCTTTTCCTGTCCGGTCAGCTTTTGTTTCAATCTGATTTTCCGGCTTTGTTCTAACTCAAGTCGCGATAGCTGCGTGGTTTCGTTATCCATCAAAGTTTTCTTTTCGGCTTTGTCCTGCTTCAGTTTGTCTAACTTATCTTTTTTTTGCTTTTCCAGAATGATAATCCGTCCGGCCTCCTTGCGGATATAAGCCGAAATCTCATCAAGATAACGCAAACGCTGGTATGCCTGGTTGAAATCGTCGGCAGAAAAAAGAAAAATCAAACGGTTATAGTTGTTATCATTTTTGTAGAGATACCAGGCAATGTTGACATATTCCTTTTTTAGCGTATCCAGACGATGGTTCATATCCCTGATGGTTATTTTCGTAACGGTGATATTATTGGTGAGCGAAGCAATTTCTTTTTTAAGAATAGCCATCAACCGGCGGCGCATGTCCATACGGTTGCTGATAAGTTGCAATTCATAGATGGTATTTTTTTTGTTTTTGTTTACCTCGCCGAGGAGTTTGTTAGTATAAGAAATCTCCTTTTCAAGTTTTTGCCGTCTGGCTTTGAGATTGGTGGTTTGAGTCTGGGAAAATCCGGGCGTAATTCTTCCAAAAAAGAAAAGAAAAAGGATAAGAAAAAGCAATTTCTCCCTGACCATAGTTGCATCTGTTACATAAGGACAAAGATAAACGCAAAACCCGAAATTCAAAAACCAAAATATCTTTTCTCCGGGCTGAGAATAATTGTTCCGGGAAAATTCTGTTTCTTTCTCCGGGAATCAGCCGGCGATGACTGCTAAATCAACTTTTTGTACTTAGACGGAATAATAAACGGAAAACGATGCCTGATATTCACCTCTGTTTTTTTGAAAGTTATGTTAATGATAATTTTTTCATTTGCTTTGATGACAATCTGCATTTTCAGCGGAAAGGTTCTTCCTCCAATATTTTGGTATTTGTCATAGAAAACATACAAATCCCTATTTTGCATTCCGCTTTCGCCCAAATATAGTTCTTTGATATTGAAAGTTTCGGGGTCGAGCCATATCTTTTGCGTCAGTGTATGGTATCCGATAGAGGAGTCTTTGACCGGCATTCGCATGTTCACATTAAGCAAATACCTTTGTTTGTCAACCGACACGGAAGAATCGGCCAGTGGGTAAGAAACACTGTTTCCCAGCAACAGCGATTGTATCATATCATAATTAATACCGGTGTGCATAAGGCTGTCGAGTAGATGATACGCGCCAAGGACATAATTTTTTTTCAGGCGGTTCAGAAGTTTTACCGAATCGGCTGTGAGTACCACACGTGCGGCTTCAATTCCCATGGCAGGGACAATACTCATCCAGATAATGCTGTCTTTTTTCAAGCGTATCTGCGCCCTGAACCGTACCGGATCCTGCTCTCCTTTTTGGTACAAAACACTCAGTTTTGCACTGAGATAAGAAAAGGATGGCGCATTTTTTTCCATCTTTTGATAAAGCTGATGAAAGGGTATTATTGCCAACTTCTTTTTAGTCAGCAGCTTTACAGACTTACAAGATGGAAAAAAGAAGATACTTCCCATTAGGAAACCCAGCATCAGTAAAACACGAAAGTACCTACTCATACAATTTTCCGGTTTTAATTTTTTTCTTCAGCAGATTGGAATGGTCTTTCAGTCCGGCAGCTTTTTTCCATTGTGTCAGCGCTTCTTTGTGCTTGCCCAGCCGGTACAAAATATCGCCGTAATGTTCAATCACCACTCCGCTGGTTTTCCCCCCATTGTTGATGGCTTTTTGTTCCCATTTCAATGCCTGGACATATTTTTTCTGTTTGTAAAGTACCCAGGCGTAGGTATCCAGATTGTTTTGGTTATATGGGTCCAAATTAACGGCTTTTTTAGCAAGAGTGGCCGCTTTGTCTAACCGGACACCATCCAGCGCAAGATAGTAGGCATAATTGTTTAGCACAATGGTGTTTTCGCTGTTCAGCCGTAAAACTTCATCGTAAGCTTTGTAAGCGGCAGTATTTTCTTTCAGCTCATGATATGTGTCGCCCAGCGTGGAATTGATATTTTCCAAAAGAGCATTGTTGCCATAAGCCAGTTTTTTACTTTTTTCCAAAAAGGTCTTCGCCTCTTTGAATTTTTTTAACTGAAATGCAGCAATCCCTCCGAGAAAATAAGGAATAGGTTTTTGTGGAAAATAAGTAATGGCAGAGATAGCATCGGCTTCCAGCGTTTTATTATCGTTCAGATAAAGGTCGCAGAAAAGCAGCTGTTCCCAAATGGAATAATTAGCCTGATTACCGGCGAGCAATTTTCGGAAAAGAGGCCGGGCCTCTTTATATTTTTTGTTTTCGTAAAGCATACTGGCATAAAACGAATCGGATAGCGAATCATCAGGATGAGCCGATTTAATCACCTGTGCCAGTTCCAGTGCCTGTGCCTTCTGATTGTCAGTAAGCTGTCCTGAATAATAGTTCAACAGCAGGTTGACTTTTGTTTTTGTATCCAGTTTAGGGTTGGCAAAACCTTTTTCCAGCTCATCGAACGATTTTGCAGGTTTGCCATTTTTCCGGTAGAAATCGGCCAGCGAAATATGCACATACGGATCCTGCGGATTGAGTCGGATAATCTGGTGATAGGCCCATTCAGCTGTTTTCGGAAGTTCGTGCTTGGAAGCGAATTCGGCCAGCATAGCATAAGCTCTGGCGTTTTCAGGATTATATTTGACCAGTTGTTCGTACTGCATGAGCGCCGAATCTTTCTTGTTAAGGCGAAGATAGATATCTGCAATTTGCTTGGTAAGTTGCGGATTTATTCCCATCAGCATCTCTACTGTACGATAGGTTTGAACGGCATGCTTATAATCTCCGGTAAAATAGTAAGCAAAGGCCAGCTCGTTTTGAAAACGTAAATTCCCAGGCTCTTTCTTACAAAGCTTTTTGTAAGTGTCGAGGTAAATTTTGTAATTGCCGTTGACTTTGGAAAGGTCGGCATAAAGAACCTGATACCACTTGTTTGTACTATCCTTTTCCACTGCTTTTTTGGCGAAGACTAGGGCATCCTTATTCTTTCCATAAGACGACAACAGACCGGCCTTTTCGTAATTGGCAGCAGCATCCTCAGGGTTTATTTTCAATGCCAGCGACAGCAGACTATCAGCCTGTTTTAAACGTCCGGTTTCCTTATAGGTAACGGCAAGGGCAAACAGGTCGGCTTCTTTATAACGTTTCTGTTCTTTGATTTCCTGTTCCTTAAGTTGTTTTTTGCTTTTACGATGATGCTTTCCCTGGGTAAAGGCCTGGCCTCCCATCAGCAGCAGCATCAAAAGCATGAGAACTTTTATTTTCGTTATCATTATTTTCTGTTATAAACTGTTCTTTTTTATTTTCCTCCCGTATGTCCGAATCCGCCTGCTCCACGTGTGGTTTCGGTGAGGACTTCCACTTCTTCCCATAATGCCCTAACATGTGAAGAAATAACCATTTGCGCTATGCGGTCGCCATCAGTAATCTCAAAAATATCTGTGGAGAGATTTATCAATATCACCCGGATTTCTCCACGATAATCGGCATCGATGGTGCCGGGACTATTCAGCACGGTAATACCTTTTTTCAATGCCAACCCGCTGCGTGGGCGTATCTGTGCTTCATATCCCCGGGGGAGTTCTATAAACAATCCGGTAGGCACCAACATACGTTCCATGGGTTCCAGCCGCAGGGTTTCATTTAAGTTGGCTCGCAAATCCAAACCTGCAGAGGCTACAGTTTCATACTTCGGCAAATCATGTTTCGAATGGTTGACAATCTTTATTTTCATTTCCTGTCTTTCTGGTTCTACGTGTGTTATATTGTTTCTGCCAAAAAATATAGTTTTTCCTGTTTCCTATACATTCAGGGCAGCGTAAAACTGTTTTTCTTAACTAAACTATTCGGGCTCAAAAGTAAAGAAAAAAGCAACGGCCGTACAAGACCAACCCTTCACTAAAATGTTAAACAATGTTTAATCTATAGCTCGTGGCGTTGAAAACATGGGGAAAGGAACATACGGCATCCGTGGACGGGAAGGGATTTTCCCGTTTCCGTATCTTATTATCGTGGTGCTTTTTAAGAAAATTTGTTAATCAGCTTACTGTTTTTTCCGGTTCCCTTTGCCGCGGAATTTGCCTTTACCACGAAAATCACCTTTACCACGATAAGGGCTCCGGATAGTTTTCGGATTCCATGGGGGGCCATCGCCGAGGCCGTCCGGCAGGGGCAGTTTCATCACTTCGCTCCCGATAAGTTCTTCTATCTGCCTAAAGCTCATCATATCTCTTTCGTTGATCAGGGTAATGGCTAACCCCGAAGAGGCGGCTCGGGCAGTCCGTCCCACACGGTGCACATAGTCTTCAGCATCGCCGGGCACATCATAGTTGATGACAATGTCAATGTCCTTGATGTCAATCCCACGGCTTAGCACATCTGTTGCCACCAGCACGCGCGTACGTTTCGAGCGAAAACCACGCAGCACTTCTTCCCGCCGGCTTTGTTCAAGATCGGATGAAATGCCTGCCACATTAAACCCTTTTCCATGTAATCCGCGGGTAATGTCGCTGACCTTTTTCTTGGTGCTGCTGAAAATTAAAATACTTTTAACCTCCGGTTTATCGCTAATTAAATTAATTATCAGCGGTGTTTTTTGGTTTTCGTAGGTAAGGTATGCCGCCTGCAAGACGCCTTCGGCAGGTTTGGACATGCCAATGGTAATCTCTACCGGATGGTCTAACGTTTTGGCTGCCAGTTGCCTGATTTTTGGTGGCATGGTAGCACTGAACATCAATGTTTGCCGCTTTTTTGGCAGATAGGTGATGATTTTCTGAATATCTTCATAAAAGCCCATGTCCAGCATGCGATCAGCCTCGTCAAGGATAAGATACTGAAGGGACTCAAACTTCACATAGCCCATGTTCAGGTGCGAAATAAGTTTTCCAGGTGTAGCCACAATAATCTCTGTTCCGGAAGTAAGTGCTCTTTTCTGCTGATCCCATTCCGAACCGGAGCCGCCACCGTAAATGGCCATGGATTCTACCGGCGTAAAATAGGAGAAGCCTTGTATCTGCTGGTCAATTTGCAGTGCCAGCTCACGCGTTGGGACAATCACCAACACTTTGGTTTCGTGCTTGTTATTGTTAGCCAGCTCGTTCAAAACCGGCAAAATAAAAGCTGCAGTTTTTCCTGTTCCGGTTTGTGCGCTTGCAATCAGGTCGTGATGCTCCAGAATAGCCGGAATGGCCTGCTCCTGAATTGGCGTAGCTTCCTCGAAACCCATAAATGAAATGGCTTCCAACAGGGAATCGGATAATTTAAGTTCTTGAAATTTCATGTAAAAGTATGTCCTAAATAGTGGGATCTTCCGGCGGCAAAGGTACGAAACAATTGCAATAGTTACCTTTTGCCATTAATAATATGTTAATCAATATGTTGAGCATGTGGGAAAATCCTTAAGCCGGCAGGCTTTTTTGAATCTGATTTTTGTTTTTCTTGTTTCGAACATTGAACATTATTTGATCTTTGTTGCTTATCTTTTTGTGCAAAAATCTACATTTTCGCCAATAATTAATGCAAAAACTTGCATTTGTACAACATAATATATGGCAAATATTGCATTTGCTTGTTAATAGTGTATCTTTGTAGTACTGAAATCAATATGTGTAACTTTTCTATAACATAAATTAGAACTGCTTATGAATTATTTTAATACTATTTTTCGTTCGATGGTCATGATAGCCGTCATGCTGGTGGTTTCATCCTGTACAAATTCAAAATCAACAGGATATTTTAAGAAAGATCTTAGTGATAATTGGTTTATCCAAAGTGCCGACTCTGTTCTATCTTCCGGGCAACAAATTAGTTCTCGTGAATTTAAGGTTAAAAACTGGTATCCTGCTTCGGTTCCTTCTACGGTTTTGAATGCTCTTGTAAAGGACAGTGTTTACAGGAATATTTTTAAGGATATGAACCTGAAGTCGGTTTCTTCAGAGGCTTTCAAATCATCGTGGTGGTACCGTACCGAATTTAATCTTGACAAAGTTCCTCAAACACTTTTATTGCATTTCGAAGGAGTGAATTATAAGGCTAATGTTTGGATTAACGGAAAACAAATTGCAAACGTTTCATTGTTGAAGAATGCCTTTCGACAATTTAAATTTAACATTTCTGATGATGTTAAGGAAGGAATAAATGTTTTAGTTGTACAAGTTTTTCCACCGGTTGCCGGAGATTTTTATATGGGATTTGTGGATTGGAATCCGGCTCCTCCCGATAACGACATGGGATTGTTTAGAAAAGTTTATCTCGAAGCCAATGCGGGAGTGGGTGTTTCCGAACCTTTTATAGTATCAACACTAAGGGAAAATCTTTCTGAGGCTGCATTAACGGCATCCATATTGGTCACCAATTACACCGATGTCAATCAGTCGGGAAAAGTTATTCTGAAGATTAATGATAAGAGTCTGATAAAACCGCTTATGCTAAAAGCGGGTGAAACAAAGAAAGTTATTTTTAGTCCAGAGGATTTTGCCGGCTTAAATATCAGCAATCCAAAACTTTGGTGGCCACACACAATGGGCAATCCACATTTGTATCATGCAAAATTTAGTTTTCTGGAGGATGGAAAAGTTTCAGACGATAAACCGTTAGATTTTGGTATCCGCACAGTATCAAGCTATTTCACCAAACAAGGATTCAGAGGATTTAAAATTAACGGCAAAAAGATTTTGATTCGTGGTGGCGGATGGACAGACAGGATGCTGCTTGATGGAACACCCGAAAGCATTCGGAATCAATTGGAATATGTGAAAGATATGAACCTGAACACTATTCGTCTCGAAGGTTTCTGGGGTTCGGGCCAGGCGCTCTACAATCTTTGTGACCAGATGGGGATTCTGATTATGGTAGGTTGGAGCGCACAGTGGGAATGGGAACAGGAATTACACAAGCCTGTCAGCAAAAACTATGGCGGTATCATTTCGCCATCAGATGTGGACATGATGAGTAGAGCCTGGCAGGATCAGATTATATGGCTTCGAAATCATCCTTCCATATTTGTCTGGCTGTATGGCAGCGACAAGATACCAAAACCGTCATTGGAAAAGAAATATTTAAAAATTCTTACAGAATATGACTCTACCAGAGTTCATCTGGCCTCCGCCAGAGAGTGGACTTCACTGGCCGGCCCTACGGGAGTGAAAATGCGCGGACCGTATGCTTACGAACCTCCTGTTTATTGGTTTTCAGATACGCTTTACGGTGGTGCTTTTGGTTTTAATACCGAAACAGGTCCGGGGGCACAGGTTCCTCCTTTGGAAAGTATTGAAAAGATGATTTCCAAAAAACACCTTTGGCCCATCGACTCCGTTTGGGATTATCACAGCGGACGTCACATGTTCAATACACTGGACAGATATACCAAAGCACTTGAGGCGCGTTATGGTAAAGCCACTTCCGTGGAAGACTACACCAAAAAAGCCCAGGTGCTGAACTATGAACTTATGCGTCCCATGTTTGAAGCTTTTTCGGCTTACCGTTATAAAGCTACCGGTGTAATTCAGTGGATGCTAAACTCTGCCTGGCCGGAGATGTACTGGCAACTTTACGATTATTATCTTATGCCCAACGGTGCATATTATGGCGCTAAAAAGGCCTCCCAACCTTATCACATCATTTATGATTATGCACATCACACGCTTTTCGCCGTAAATGACAAACTAAAAGACAAGAACGGTTGTACACTGAAAATAAGGGTTTATAATTTTAAATCCCAACTCAAATATGAAAAAGAGATAAAAATTAATCTTAAGGCAAATGCAGGTCGGGAAATAGTAAAACTTCCGGAATTTCCCTGGGTCAGAAGTGTTTACTTTATAGATTTGCGCCTGATGGATAATACCGGCAAAGAAATAGATAACAACTTCTATTGGCTGTCACACAAAATGGATGTCCTGGATTATAAGGCTAAACCTTCGGGTTGGTATTTTTATACTCCTTCTAAACAGTATGCTGATTTTACTGCTTTGAATGATTTGCCCAAAGTAAAAGTATCCGGCACAGTTAAAGAGATCACCAAACAAGGCTATTCCGTGTTTGCCGTGGAACTGACAAACAGCAGCAAGTACATTGCTTTTTTTGTACATCCCGCAATAGTCAATAAAGTAACCGGAAATACCATCCTTCCGGTCCTCTGGTCTGACAATTATGTGTCTTTACTTCCGGGCGAAAGCAGAAAACTATATGCAAGGATTAATAATAAGTATTTGAAAAATAAAAAACCACAATTGGTTGTGAAAGGATATAATTTAGAGGATCAATAGAAAAAACGGTTCCCTGATTCCACCCATTACGAATACCATTAAAATAGAATAATATGAAGCGCAATTACACCATCGTAATTCTGATATTGGTTACCTTTTTTGTCATTTCCTTTTTGACCAATATTCTGGGGGCACTCAACCCCAATGTATCCTCAGGGTACCATCTAACAGAGACCATGGCTGGCTTTCTGCCGTTTGTTTTCTTCATTGCCTATGGTATCATGTCCATTCCGTCTGGATTTCTTCTGGAAAAATGGGGTGGAAAGCGCATGATGATAGTTGCCTTTATTCTTGCCTTTCTTGGAGCTTTTGTCTTCACACTTTATCCCCGGTTCAATGTCTTTGTGGTTTCTCTCTTTACCATCGGAACCGGCATGGCTATCCTTCAGGTGGTGATTAATCCGCTGTTACGTGTAGCCGGCGGAGAAGAGCATTACGCATTTAACTCTGTGCTGGCTCAGCTTATTTTCGGCCTGGCCTCTTTCATCAGCCCACAAATGTATTCTTATCTTGTCACCAACCTGGACAAAGGAAATTTGAGTAAACCTTTTATCGGTGTATTAAGCAAACTCGTACCATCGGCTTTGTCCTGGGTATCGGTCTATTGGGTTTTTGCCCTGTTGAGTATATTGATGGTCTTCGTTATTGCGATGGTAAAATTCCCGAAAGTTGAGTTACAGGAAGACGAAAAAGCAGGTTCCAAAGCCAGCTATGTTGAGTTGTTTAAAAACAAATATGTTGTTCTCTACTTTTTTGGAATCTTTGCTTATGTGGGAACCGAGCAGGGTATTTCCTATTGGATGTCCAAGTTTTTGTATGTCTATCATGGTATAAATCCCAATACCCTCGGAGCTGATGCGGTATCCTATTTCTGGGGATTAATGACCATTGGCGGTATTCTGGGGTTAATTCTTTTGAAACTGCTTGACAGCAAAATGGTACTGCGGTGGTTTACTCTGCTGGCTTTCGTCAGCCTTACAGTCGGATTATTCGGAGATACACAAATAGCCCTGTGGGCATTCCCCGTGTCCGGATTTTTCCTTTCGGTCATGTATCCTATCATCGTTTCGCTGGGGCTCAATTCCGTCTCTAAGTATCACGGTTCGTTTGCCGGGATATTGATGTCAGGAATTGCCGGAGGGGCCATCGTACAAATACTTATTGGCGGTATCAGTGATTTGAGTTCGCTGAAAACAGGTATGTTTCTACTATTCATAACTCTCGGTTATATCCTGAGTATCAGCTTCTGGGCAAAACCGCTTATCAATAATAAAACAGTAAACATTAAAGAAATATTTCAAGCATAATGGAACGAACAATGAATGGAACATTAATAGGCGTTGATCTCGGCGGAACAAAAGTTGCTGCCGGAAAAATTGACGATACGGAATTAGGAGAAGTGATTTATAAATTTATTCCTGCTGATAGTAAAAACCCACGGGATATTATTAATGTTTTGATTAAGGTCATTGAACAGCTTTTTGATAAAAACGTGATGGGCATTGGCATTGGTATTCCCGGTTTGGTTGGCAGGAATGAAGATATTGTGTATGATATACAAAATATTCCATCATGGAAAGAGGTTCGTCTGAAGAATATTTTGGAAACTTACTTTCATGTTCCTGTTTATGTTGACAACGATGCCAACTGTTTTGCATTGGGCGAGTTGCGATTTGGCAATGGAAAAGGCGAAGATGATTTTGTCGGCCTCACACTGGGAACAGGCATGGGCGGTGGAATTATCAAGGGTGGCTTTCTGCTTTCGGATGCTCATGGCGGATCTGGCGAATTTGGAAATATTTCTTACCTTGACAGTATTTACGAAGATTACTGCAGTGGGAAATTTTTTATGAAAAAATTCAATTTGAAAGGAGAAAAGATGGCCGAAGCCGCCGCACAAGGCGATGAAGTGGCTCTCAGGGCATTTGAAGAATTCGGATATCATCTCGGTAATGCCATCAAGACTATTAAACTTGCTGTAGACCCGCAGAAAGTGATCATTGGAGGCTCCGTGGCACAGGCACACGAATATTTTAAAATCAGTATGTGGAAATCAATTCTAAATTTCCCTTTTCCAAAAACTATTCACGATTTTGATGTAATTTTCTCCGATATTAAAAATAGCGCTATTCTTGGAGCAACTTCATTATATTTGGATAGAATGGAACGGCATCCGCTGAAAAAAGCAGATAATAAAAAGTAATTAATAACTATGTTTATGGAAAATGCGGTAATTGGAATTTCATTGGGTGGTAAAACACTAATGGCAGGAAAGGTTAAAAACGGTCATATTGAAAAGAGCATCACCAGAAAGATAAATAATAAAGCCCCGGAAAACGAGATATTGGCAGAGGTATTAAGGATTATTAATGAAGTGAAGGATGATGAAGTGGTGGGGATAGGTATTGGAGTACCGAGTCTGGTGGATGTGGAAAAAGGGATTGTTTACAGGGTTCAGCACATTCCATCATGGCGTGAGGTGCACATCAAGGAAATACTGGAAGACCATTTCGGGCTAAAAGTTTATGTTAACAATGATGCCAACTGTTTTGCCATAGGGGAAATGTATTTTGGGAAAACCGCCGGATACGAAAACAGCGTGGGACTTATCATTGGTGCCGGTGTGGGCGCCGGAATTATTTTTAAAGGACATCTCTATTCGGGGACAAACTGCGGTGCCGGTGAGTTCGGTGATATCCCTTACCGTGACGAAACCTACGAATATTATTTAAACGATGCTTACTTTGAATATAAATATAATATTACCGCCGGAACATTTATCAGCAGAGCCCAAAAGAAAGACAAAATTGCCCGGGCTATTTTTGAGCTTTACGGATCCGATCTTGGAAGTCTTATAAAAACGATTCTTTTCACCATAGACCCTGAAATTGTAGTGATTGGTGGCCCTTTGTTAAAAGCTTTCCCCTATTTCGAAAAAAGTATGTGGGAGAAAGTACGGACATTTCCGTATAAACAAGCCCTCAGTAAATTAAAAATTGTGGCCTCTAAACAGGAAGACATTGCCGTTTTGGGTGCTGCCGCCCTCTATTTTGATGCACAAAATCATAGTTTAAAAAAATGAATCAAGCCGGCTCAATGTTGATATAAAAGTGGTCAACGTATTTCAGACAGTGGCATAGCTGTTCTGCCTAAAACCAGCACGGAATTTGACCGGTGTTGGATTTCTACCAAGGTATCCGGAGCATCATCTTGATCACGTTTCATCAATATTTTGCCAGGGAGGTGATGGTAAAGCAAAAAATACCGGGATTATCCAGGCAGTACCTATTAGCGAAGTATCTTACTGCTGGGGACTTCCATCAACTTCCCATTGAGAAAAACGGCGGCTTTTATTTGTGTCCCGGCAGGAACAACGAAAGGCTTATCGTATTTTTTCGACTGCATGGAGGGTCGGCTGCCATCCAGAGTGTAGTAAATTCCCGGATGATAAATTTCCGATTGTAAAGCTATCCTGAAATCTGACTTTGTACTGTCCTCAACCACAATATCCACTTTGTATGAACCGGATGAATAGTTATAGCCCAGTGCTTTATATATCAGAAAATGTTGATGGATACGACGCTGAAAATCAGGCCAGTTTTTCTCTTTTGCGGGTGTCCAGACTACCTCGGCAAGTGCTGCCATGCGAGGCAAAACCATGTATTGTACCTTTTTAAAATCAGGGATATATTCTGTCCACACATTACCCTGTGCACCGAGGATATGTTTGGCCTCTTTTGCGTCGAGTACTTTTGGGACAGGCTCATAAGAATAAACCTTTTTCAGTGTGGTAAAACCGCCAATGGCCAGTGGCTGGAACTTCGGATTAGCTTGATAATGGTCGAAATAGCAGTATCCGCTCGGTGTCATAATCACATCATGGCCCTGACGTGCTGCTTCGATACCTCCTTTTATTCCGCGCCATGACATAACAGTGGCATGAGGTGAGAGTCCGCCTTCGAGAATTTCGTCCCAGCCAATTAAATTACGACCATGGGCATTCAAAAACTTCTCGATGCGCCGGATAAACCAGCTCTGCAGGCCCTCTTCATTTTTTAATTTGTATTTTTTAATAATTTGCTGGCATAGTTTGCTGGATTTCCAACGTTCTTTAGGAACTTCATCGCCTCCAATATGGATATATTTTGAGGGAAACATTGACATTACTTCCGTGAGCACATCTTCCAAAAAGCGGAAGGTTTTTTCTTTGGGGCAATAAATATCTTTGAAACCACCCCATGTTGTTGCCACATGAAATGGACCTGGGGTGCAGGCAAACTGCGGATAGGCTGCCAGCGCTGCTTCCGAATGTCCGGGCATCTCAATCTCCGGAATAATGGTAATGTGCCTTTGGGCTGCATACCGGACAATATCACGAACTTCTGCCTGTGTATAAAATCCGCCATAGCGTTTTTTGTCATATCGTACCGGTTTTGAGCCGTAACGCCCGATAAGTGTCGAGTCGCGCCAGGCTCCAACTTCTGTCAATTTGGGATATTTTTTAATTTCAATACGCCAGCCCTGGTCATCGGTCAAATGCCAGT
>CAYLSW010000028.1:0-14911 GCA_964386145.1 uncultured Lentimicrobiaceae bacterium
CGAGGAACTCGAGATAGTTCATTTGAATGGAGTACTCGGCAGCATTGGGATTCATACGCTGCAAGCGCTCCATCTCCTCTTCAAAACTTTCACCCACCTCCTCCGGCCATTTCTTTTTTGCTGCTTTTTCCTGCAACCGCTGGATGTCCTGATCGTGCGGCCCGCCACCCAGCTCTTCCTGGATGGTCTTAATTTGCTGGTTCAGCAGGTAGTCGCGCTGCTGTTTGTCCATATCGACCTTTACCTTGGTCTGAATCTGGTTTTTCAGCTCCAGCACCTGTAACTCTTTGGTAAGCAGTTCGAGTACTTTGTTGGCTCGCTCTTCGAGATTGGTCATTTCCAGTAGAACCTGCTTCTGCTTGTTATCTACATTCAGGTTTGAGGAGACAAAATTCACAAGAAAAACGGCACTTTCAATATTGTTGATGGCAAAAGCAGCTTCGGAAGGAATAACCGGTGATCTCTCAATAATCTGCACCGACAAATCTCTAATGGAAGATATCAGTGCATGAAACAAATCGTGTTTTGGAGGCGTGACACCAGGAGCAAAACTTTTCACCCTGGCAACAAAGTAAGGCTCTTCCCGTAGCATTTCTTCAATGGTAAATCTCCTTTTTCCCTGGATGATAGCTGTGGTATTCCCATCAGGCATCTGCAGAATTTTAATGATGCGGGCCACAGTCCCTACCTTATGCAAATCTTCCTCTTTAGGGTCTTCTGTTTCCGCATCTTTCTGTGCTACAACACCTATGATTTTGTTTCCCTGATAAGCATCCCGAATTAATTTGATGCTTTTATCCCTTCCGGCAGTAATCGGGAAGACAACACCCGGAAATAAAACCGTATTGCGAACCGGCAAAACAGGTAGTTCCTCCGGCATCTCTTCCTCATTCATAACTTTCTCGTCTTCAGGAGATAAAAGCGGGAAAAATTCCGTATCACCGTTCATAATATCCTGAAGTGCAAAAATATCTTTCATAAAAAATCCTCTCGGTCAATTTGTCAGGCTAATGGTACAGCCCATTGGAAAACATTTCTTTCAGCACTTTAACGTGCTGATTTATAATTCAAAAAAAACTTGTACAACTTTATAGCAATCCGAAAAGCAATGACCGTACCACAAACAAAAGCAGCGCAATTTGTCAGGATGTGTTTGTTACCGGCGCTTATCGTAAGTCATTTCGTAAATATAGGTCAGGATTTTCTGTTCCGTTTCATCGAAAATCCTGCCACGACGGGCAAATACAGCCTCGGCCACTTTAAAAGCCTTGGGTAGTTTATAATGCGTCAGCCCCTGTTTTCCGCCCCACGAGAAGGATGGAATGAAGTTACGCTGATAACCATCGCCAAAGATATTAGCGTTTACGCCCACCACCGTTCCTGTATTAAACATAGTGTTGATTCCGGTTTTGGAATGGTCGCCCATCATAAGTCCGCAAAACTGCTCGCCGGTATTTTCGAAATGTCCTGAGACATACGACCAGAGTTTCACCGGTTCATAAGTATTTTTCAGATTAGAGACATTGGTATCGGCGCCAAGATTACACCACTCGCCCAGTACAGAGTTACCGAGGAAACCGTCATGTCCTTTGTTGGAATATCCGAAGATAACCGAATTGGAAATCTCCCCTCCCACTTTGCAATAGGGGCCAACGGTAGTTCCGCCATAAATTTTGGCATCCATTTTCACTGTGGAATGCTCGCCTAAGGCAAAAGGCCCGCGAATTTTAGCACCTTCCATGATAACGGCATCTTTTCCGATATAAATGGGACCGTCGGTGGTATTCAAAAAAACAAATTCTACCTGCACACCCTCTTCAAGGAAAATTTTAGACACTTCACCCTGAACAAAATTTGTCCCGCTCAGCGGTTGAGATTTCTTTCCTGAAGTCAGTATTTCAAAATCTTCCCGAAGCACCTTATTATTCATGGAAAATATCTCCCAAACATGCTGCAGTTGAGAAATTTCGCCTTTTACCGCAACTGCCTCCGGTTCTAAATCATCTATTTTTTCCATATCTCCGGCTTGTACTGACATGGCGATTATAACCTCTCCATACCTCAGAGCGTGGCCTTCGCCGAGGTTCATAACCTGCCGCGCCAAATCTTTGTCGGGCAACACAGAAGCGTTAATCAAAATGTTTACTGCTTCCGTTTGCAATGGAAATTTATCGGCGAGGTAACCGGCTATCAGCGAAGATGTTTTTTGTCCGAGAAAATACTCCCATTTCTCACGTAGTGTAGTAATTCCAAGCCTGATATCCGCTACCGGGCGGGTATAGGTAAATGGCAGCAGATGGTCACGAACCACACCATCAAAAAGGATATAATTCATCAGATTTAAGGTTTTGTGAGCGTGCTAAGATACGGCGAAAAAACTTGTCTGCAAAAAGGAAACGATATTATTCTTTAGCCATCTCAAACCAAAAAACCCCTGCCACCATCGGCAAGGGTTTTTTATAAACCTTTTTAAGATTTATTTTTGCTTTTCCTGAAATTTTTGGTAACGGCTGCGGAATTTATCCACACGACCGGCTGTATCAACCAGTTTCATTTTTCCGGTGAAAAATGGGTGCGATTTGCTGGAAATCTCCAGTTTGACCAGAGGATATTCCTTACCATCTTCCCATACAATGGTGTCTTTTGTGTTTACAGTTGAGCGGGAGATAAAAGTATAGTCGTTGGACATATCTTTAAAAACAACCAGCCTGTAATTCTTAGGATGAATATCTTTTTTCATTTTTCTTTGTTTTTTTTCCTATCAATTTTGGGGGTGCAAAAATATCTCAAATCACTTTAATATCCTAATTTTTGCCGAAGATTTTTTCTATTTTTTCCAAACTGATTTCCCAAGTAAGAAAACTACGCTATCAACGGGAAACACATCATTATAATCCCAGCAAAAAGGCCATTGTATCCACACTATCGGCATAATCCCAAAGCTCTGGCTGTTGGCTTTTGCCAAATGGCACAACATCTGAAAGAGAACCTGCAGCGGAAACTTTGCACTGAACCTTTTCATCATTCACCATGAGGAAGTTGCGTAAGGCTGTATTGTCCGAATAATATTCATAATGAAGTACGCTTACGGGTGAAGAAAACCGGGTATCTTCCACCACAAGCAGGTTTCCCGTATCGAAATGTTTCCGTCCGTTCACAAGAAAAATAGCTTTGTTGTATTCATAATTATTGAAATACTTATGATTTTCGTTGACCTGCTGCCATGACTCCAGAATTTTCAGCAATGGCTGAAAATCATAATCCTGTGGGATAAACAGTTTAGCTACATTACGGCAACCCAGTCCGTAATAAAGAAAGATATCCGCCGCAAGCGCTTCCAACTGCTCTTCCGGCTCATTTCCCGTAAGGACGGCCACACCATTTCTGTTTTTGCGGATGACATTTGGATATTTCCCGAAATAATACTCAAAATAGCGGGAAGTGTTGTTGCTGCCGGTGGCGATAATGGCATCGAAATCTTTCATCTGTCCCTCTGTAAAGCTAATATATTTTCTAAATTCGGGCTCTATAGCCATCAGCACTTCCGCCAAGGCAGGCAACAGTCTCTTATCGTCCGAAGATAGTCGTGCCAGAATGTGGTGGCCACTTATCAGGACACTAAGAAAATCGTGAAATCCCACCGCAGGCAAATTTCCAGCCATGACCACTCCCACCGTTTTCGGCTTAAAATTTGCCTCTGGAGCAAAATCGTAAGCTGATAACCATTTTTGCAGTTTCTCCTTGCGCAGGCTTTCGCCAAGTGCCAGCAAAGCCCTGTAAACAAAATCTTTGGTAAACCATGCATTATAGTAAGCAGCTTCATCCGCCTCTTTGCGAAGTGCTTCTATTTTTGCTGTAACAGATGGGATAAAGGAGGCCTTTCCCTCCCCAAAAGCATAACGCAACGCACTTCCCAGCTGTACAAAAGCCGCTATTCTTTTCTCAGATTTCATTCTCTCGTTTCAATTTGCGGCAAAAATAACAGGAATTGTTGAATGAATTATCAGAAATCCTTTAAAACTATTTTCCATAAATTATATAAGTTTTTGTCATAATTTTGTAACATCTGATTCCGGTTGATGAATTAATGTTGCACCATATTTCAAAAGCATTATGTCATCTAAAATAAGGATGGCATTAGCATCTTGGAGAAAAATTTAAATCTATGGATACCATTAATCGTTTTTTGAGAAGACTTTTTTATGACAAAAGCCTGGTGGATGAACTGATGGAAAAAAGTCAGTTCATTACAGTTCCGGCACACACCAAAGTCCTTGAGGAAGATAAATACATCAAAGTAGTTCCTCTGGTGTTTGAAGGGAGGATAAAAGTGATACGTCAGGACGAATCGGGAAAAGAAATTTTGCTTTACTACATCAACTCCGGCGAGAGCTGCGCTCTCTCCATTGCTGCCGGACTTAACCAGACAAAAAGTTTGGCTTACGCCGAAACGGAAATAGAGACAAAAATGTTTGCTATTCCCATTGACACCCTAAAAGATCTGTATTATCGTTATCCCCAATGTAACGATTTTCTTATTTCGCTTTTTCACAATCGTTTTAATGAGCTGATACTTTTCATTGACTCCATAGCGTTTAAGACTGTGGATTTCAGATTAGTTCAGAACTTAAAACAAAAGCAGAAAAAAACGGGAGAGAATACCGTTCACATAACTCATCAGCATCTTGCTGACGAGCTGGGAACAGCGAGAGAAGTCATTTCCCGACTACTAAAACAGCTGGAGAGGGATGAGAAAATTATTAATCACCGTTCTAAAATTGAAATTTTGCGACCACTGTAACTTTTATCACCAATATTCTATATTTTTCATTCTACCTTTGACAATAATTTAAAAACAGACCGCTATGAAGCAGAACATTGGTAGTACAGACAAAATCATCCGGATTATT
The DNA here is from genome assembly GCA_964386145.1 of uncultured Lentimicrobiaceae bacterium. Taxonomy (GTDB): domain Bacteria; phylum Bacteroidota; class Bacteroidia; order Bacteroidales; family F082; genus Sulfidibacterium. The sequence continues at coordinate 4,911 of CAYLSW010000028.1, forward strand.
CTCGGCGTTATAATTGCTGTAGTGGGTTACTACTACAAAAGCTGGTGGGGTCTTGTTGCCCTGTTGCCGCTTTTAACCGCATTTATCAGCTTTTGCCCAGTCTACCCGATTTTCAGCATCAGCACCAAAAAGGAAAAGGTAAAGTAAGCCTGCTGAAACACCCCATTCCACAAAAAGCCGCTGTCATTTTTTACAGCGGCTTTTTTTGAATCCATTTGAAACCCTTACGGTTCCAAGGTTTTCAACAAACGATGTTTAAAAACTATTTTATCTGAATGTTATTTTCATGGGGCATTCTTCTAATTTTGCATCAAATTCGAAAAAATGTCTGCAGAATATAATGATGACAGCATAAGATCTCTTGACTGGAAAGAGCATATCCAGCTCCGGCCCGGTATGTACATTGGAAAACTGGGCGATGGCAGCTCCCCGGATGATGGAATTTATGTCTTACTGAAAGAGATAATGGATAACTCCATTGACGAGTACATTATGGGATACGGAAAAGTTATTGAGGTGACAATTAATGACAGACTGGTAACGGTTCGTGATTATGGTCGGGGCATGCCATTGGGGAAAGTAAAAGCTTGTGTAAGTCAGATCAATACGGGCGCAAAATATGATTCCAAAGTCTTTAAGAAAACGGTTGGGCTCAACGGCGTAGGCTCCAAAGCTGTTAATGCTTTGTCCACGTTTTTCAAAGTTCAGTCTATTCGGGAGGGGAAAACAAAAATCGTGGAATACCATCGCGGTGAGCTGATAAAAGATGAAGAAGTCCGACCTTCCGAATTAAAACAGGGAACCATCATCAGTTTTGTTCCGGACGAAAAAATCTTCGGAAATGTCCATTTCATTTTTGAATACGCGGAAGAGATGTTGTGGAATTATGTTTTTTTGAATAACGGGCTTACTATCGTTTTTAACGGGGAACATTTGCAGGCCAAAAACGGGCTTCTTGATTTGCTGGAACACAACCTCAATGGTAACGGGCATCTCCGGTACCCCATCATCCGCATCAGCGAAGATGATTTTGAGTGTGCCTTTTCCCACAGCTCGCGTTCCTATAGTGAAGAGTATTATTCTTTTGTAAACGGGCAGCACACCACCCAGGGTGGCACACACCAAAGTGCTTTCAGAGAGGCAATTGTTCGAACTATCCGTGAATTTTATAAAAAAGATTTTGACACAGGCGACATTCGCACTTCACTTTTTGCCGCCCTCAGCATAAAAGTTCAGGAGCCTGTATTCGAGTCACAAACCAAGACCAAACTAGGTTCGCAACATATTGTGGCGGGCGGACAAACCGTCAGGAACTACATTAGCGATATCGTCAAACGCAACCTGGACAATTACCTGCACATTCATTCCGAAACTGCAGAAGAACTTTATCGGAAAATCCTGCAATCGGAAAAAGAGCGTAAAGATATGGCCGGCATAAAAAAGCTGGCCCGCGAGAGTGTGAAGAAAGCAAGCCTGCACAACAAAAAGCTGCGCGACTGCCGTATTCATCTCAACTCACATCACGAAAAAAGGCTGGAGACTACCTTGTTTATTACAGAGGGCGACTCGGCCAGTGGCTCCATTACCAAATCGCGCGATGTACAAACCCAGGCTGTTTTCAGCCTTAAGGGCAAACCGCTGAATAGCTATGGGTTGAGCAAAAAAATTGTTTATCAGAATGAAGAATTCAACCTGCTACAGTCCGCTTTGAATATTGACGAAAGTCTTGAAAACCTGCGTTATAATAATATTGTGGTTGCTACAGATGCTGATGTGGACGGTATGCATATCCGGCTGCTGCTGCTCACCTTTTTCCTCCAGTTTTATCCCGACCTCGTGAAAACAGGTCACCTGCATATTCTGCAAACGCCCCTCTTCCGTGTCAGAAACAAAAAAAAGACTTTCTATTGCTATTCCGATGAAGAGCGCATAAAGGCTATTGAAAAACTTAAACCAAATCCTGAAATCACCCGTTTTAAAGGACTGGGAGAAATTTCGCCCGGAGAGTTTAAATACTTCATAGGCAAAAGTATACGCCTTGACCCGGTTATTCTGAAACGGGAGTCTTCCGTAACAGAAACGCTGGCCTTTTACATGGGGAAAAATACTCCCCAGCGACAGCAATTTATTATGAAAAACCTGCGTTTTGAAGAAGATGTGGTTGATGAAAAAGTAGCTTTAGCCCATACTACCACTTGATAGAGTCATAATACAGAACTACGAAGCAATTAGATGTGTTCAGTACTCTGATGGTCGGTGCTGCTTCCTATAGATAAAACCCAAAACCCACCCTTATGAGCGGATTACTATAAGGAGAATATTGGCTGTCAAGAAAATTATACAACACAGATTCCGTGATAAAAGCCGATGTCCCAATATATTGTATAAATCCTAAACCTGCAAACATGTTTTTTACCGTTCGGGTGGCGTTGGCATCCGCAGCATAATGATCAGGAACACTCAGAATTTCATACTCTGTCTGTACGTACAGATATTTCCAGAAAAAATAGCGCAAAAAAAGACTTCCACCGTAAATATTGGAGCTATATTTGTTGCCACGGCCGTCCTTATACCACTGATGCATGTAGGTAAGCCGCGAGCCAATTTGAATTTTTGATGTAAGCTCATATCCAAGAACAGGGGTAATCTGAATATATGAGTTGTAATTTGAAAATCCGCCGGCGAAATCACCGCCAACAAAGAATCTGTTACCTTGCTTTTTACTATTTTCGGGAGGAGTAATCTTTTCCACCTGTCCGATATGTTGATGAATTTTTGCAGTATCGGTTTTTGTCAGGTTTTGGTATTGAGCCTGCAAAGGAGAAGCAAAAACAAAAAGGCCAAAAGCCAACGACAGAATGGCGTACTGAATTTTTTTCAAAACAAATGATTTTCTGCAATTATACAATATTTTTCAACTATGGACGTCATTAAAATTGTTCTCTATCTTTGCAGCAACTTAAAAATAAAATTTCCTTTGAAAATTTTATTCAAAAAAAATGTTCTCAGTGTAATTGTCCGGGCAGGTCTTTTTCTTTTCCTTTCCGGCATACTTTTACTCTCTGCCTGTAAAAAGGAGATTCTCAACACTAATCCTGATTTCAAACTGACTTTTTCCAACGATTCCATCATTTTTGACACAGTATTTACCACGCTTGGGTCGGCAACTCACCGGCTGATGGTTTATAATCCCGGCGACTCGAAAATTGTAATTTCAGATATCCGCTTAGAAAAAGGATCAGCCTCCAACTTCCGTATCAATGTGGACGGGGTGGCTACTTACGACAAACAGAATGTAGAGATTCGTGGCGGCGACAGCATCTATATTTTTGCCCGAGTCACCATTGACCCCAACAATGCCACCAATCCGTTTGTAGTAGAAGATCGTTTGCTTTTCACCACCAACGGCAATGAGCAGAGTGTCAAGCTGGTGGCATGGGGGAAAAATGCATATTACATCCTTGCCGACCATCATTCTCCCGGATTTCCTTCCTACAAAATTGTGGCCGACAGTCTTGAAAATGTACAGTGGACAAACGAAAAACCCATTGTGATTTACGGGTATGCCGTCATCAACTCTTACGGAAGTCTGAACATTGCCGCCGGCACGAAAATTTATTTTCATAAAAATTCCGGTTTGTGGGTCTATGCCAATGGAAAGCTTACTGTTTCCGGAACAAGAGAACAGCCTGTAATTTTTCAGGGAGACCGGTTAGAGGCTGATTATGCTGAACTTCCGGGACAATGGGACCGGATATGGATTATGGAAGGCCCCGCCGGAAGCAACAATGTCATCAAAAATGCCATCATCAAAAACGGCTTTATCGGCATTCAGGCTGAATCGTTTTTTAAGAAAACCAAAAACAAGCTTTTGCTTCAGAATGTGGTCATTGAGAACATGAACGGAGCAGGTATCCTCAGCAAAGATTACACAATTGATGCACAGAACCTCGTAGTGGCCAACTGTGGCGGTTATTGTCTCGCGCTGACCGGTGGCGGCAACTATCGTTTTGTACAAAGTACGCTGGTTAACTACTGGCCTTATTCTATCCGTAACAACCCGGCAGTCATGCTGACCAATTTTCTGCCCGACAGCAACAATCATCCTGTCCCCTTTCCCATGCATTTTACACTGGGAAACAGTATTATATATGGATACAACGACAATGAGTTTGGAACGAGCATGGTGGCTGGCGCCGATTCGGCTTATTATCTCGACCATTGTCTGGTGAAAACCCGCCTCAAAATGAATAATCCGACTTATTTCAACAAAATCCTCAAAAACGACGACCCGAAGTTTCTTGATATTGAGGATATGGATTATCGTATTGACTCCTTGTCGCCGGCTATTGGCAGAGGAGATCCAGCCATCGGCGATGCAGTACCTTTCGACCTGCTGGGAAATCCCCGCGGGCAGTTACCCGACCTCGGTGCTTACCAGTTTGTTCCGGGGCAACATAAAAAGTTAAAATAATCTTTCTACTTTTGCAAAATAATCAGTATCACAAGCAGCACTTATGGTCATTGGAATTGGAGGAGTGAGCAACGCGGGAAAAACGACACTGGCCACGAGGCTGAAAGAAAAGCTGAGTCCCCTTCCGATAGCTGTGTTGTGTCAGGATAACTTCGCCCGTCCTACTTTCGATATCCCACAAATAAAAGGGCATGTGGACTGGGAAGTCCCCGAATCTATTGATCTGGCAAAATATTACCGGCACATACTACGGGCACGTGAAAAGTACGATATTGTTATTGCCGAAGGATTGTTTGCCTTCTGCGATAAACATATTTACAGTCATTACGATAAAAAAATATTTCTAACCATCAGCAAAGAGACTTTCTGGCGGAGGAAAACAAAAGACCTGCGGTGGGGAAAAGAACCCGAATGGTATATGGAACATATCTGGGAAAGCCATTTTAAGTGTGGCATACTGAAAGAAGTGGATAAAAATACACTATTTCTTTCGGGTGAAGATACCATAGACTTGGACCATCTGCTTCCTTTTCTGAATATTTATAGTTTTGCTTCAAAAGTGTTTTGAGAATGTTATGTTCATTTATACTCTCTCCCATGGCAGTCCCAATAAAAATATTGTATTTCCTTGATAGTGAGGAAATGACTCTCCTGGAGGTGAAACTTACCGACCTGCCTCCGGAAACCGACAAAAGCAAGGTCTGTTTCTGGCTGATGTTGGATACATCTTCCGGGAAGACAGAAAAGTTGGTATTTGTTTCTATGGAATCGGAAACGGGAAAGGAAGAACGCCTCTTTACAAAGGGGAAATTGATCTTCAACATATCTTCCGGTATTTTCGAGACCGCTCAAAAAAGATACCCTTTAAAAATCCGACCGGCCGACCGGCTTCCAAAGAAAATCAAAGAAACAATTCAAGATTATTTCTCCGGAATAACTGTATAGCCACATTTTCAGAAACGGGATGCATCGATTATCTTCAGGCAGGCAGCTACCTTCTCATCTTCCGGCAGAAGCCCATCCACCCATCGGATGGCAACGCCTCGTTTCTCCATCCGCCGAAACCAGGTCATCTGCCGTTTGGAAAACTGATGAATGGCCGTATTCAGTTTAGAGAACATTTCATCATAAGATATTTCACCCGTAACATATTGTGTAACAAACCGATATTCCAGTCCGTAAAAAGAAAGTTGCTCCGGTTTGAGACCATGACGAAGTAGATGTTGCACCTCCTCTGTCATGCCGTTTTCGAGACGGCTTTTCAGCCGCCGGGTGATCCTCAGCCGCACCTCCTCACGGGGAAAGGCAATACCGAAATTCACGGAATTGATTTTTGGAAATTTCTCCCCGGTAAGATGTAATTTTTCAGATTCTTTTATTTCAATAGCACGAATAGTACGCCTTCGGTCGGAGGTGTCTGTGGTATTATGTAGCGCTCCGTAACTTTTCAGGACTTCCATTAGCCTGCCGTCTGAAAGCGTTTTCAGCTTTTCGCGTAAAGCAGGGTTTTCCGGTACCTCTTGCAAACGATAACTGTTGAGAACAGCATCGAGATAGAGTCCCGTCCCACCGCACAAAACAGGCAGATGCCCCCGCCTCCGGATACTGGTGTAAGCATGAAGAAAATCGCGCTGAAAAGTAAAGACGTTGTACTCCGTACCGGGGTCAGCGATATTGATAAGATGAGAAGTAATCTTTTTCCTATCTACCACATAGTCTTCCAAATCTTTTCCCGTACCAATGTCCATGCCGCGATAAACCTGACGCGAATCGGCGCTGACAACCTCGCCGCCTGTTTTATCGGCCAGCAGTGCAGCCAAACGTGTTTTTCCGGTGGCCGTGGGCCCAAGAATAGTAATCATATCTACCGTTTTCACCTTCATTTTGCGAAAGTAAAGAATCCCACAAATAGGATTGTTGTATTTATTAAAAAATTAATTTGGCATAAGACACTCATTTTCAAAATACTTTAATCCCAATCATAATGCGCCGGTCAATATTTTTCACTTTTAGAAAAAAAAGAACAATGATTTTGCCAATTTGCTGTTCTTAAAGGAGTAAAAAGGAACGTGCTCCCTGTAATAATGATTTGCTTATGAAAAACAGTACAACTGTATGTGAAAGAACTATATCCATCCGTTTAGCCGGGTTCATACTGTTCGTGGTTCTTCTTCTCTACGGACAATCCCTTTTTTCACAGCAGATGTTGGGTCTGAGCTTTGATAATTACAATGGTGCCGCCGGGGCAACCCTCAACCCGGCTTTCCTGACTAACTCAAAAGTTTATTTGGATGTAAATTTGGGAACAGCGGATTTCTTTTTGGAAAATAACATAGGATATATTAATAAGGACAGCACTAATTTCCGGGATTTGGTACAAATGGCAATAAAAAAATCCTATCAAAACCGAAATGTGTACTTCATAGCTTATAAAAACCATGACAAAGAGAATTTTATCCTCTCATCCAGGTTGCAGGGGCCATCAGTTATGATACAAAAAGGCAGACAAGCCATTGCACTGGGCGTTGCCGTGCGTTCTTTGAGCACAGGCGTTAATATACCCTATCAATTTGTTGCTTCTCAAGGCATACTTTCCAATTTAGCTCAGCTGAATAAAAGTTTTAATGATAACAATTTTAGTCTTTCATCGTTAAGTTGGGCTGAGATGGACCTTAACTATGCTTATGACCTTATCGACAGGGGAAACACAAAGCTTTCTGTAGGGGTGGGCGTCAAGTACTTGTTCGGGGTGGCCGGGGCTTATGTTACCACAAGAAAATTGAATTTTTCCGTCCCGGATAACAAGACACTCAACATCAAAATTTATGATGGGGATATTGGTTTTGCCCTGCCTGTTGATTACAACAATTATAACAAATCGAATTTTGATCCGATTTTCAAAGGGCATGGACTTGGTCTTGACGTGGGCTTTTTATATACCCGGTTAAAGACATTTACGGATCCCGGCGAAAAAAAACTTTGCGCAAAGCCGTATGCCGACTACATTTATAAATTCGGCGTTTCCCTCATGGACATTGGTGGTATCAGGTTCAATCGTCACACTCAGACACACCGGTTCGATAACCGTGCGGCAAACTGGCAGCAGTTTGATACAGTGCAAAATACAAGCATCAACAATACCATGAGAATATTGAGTGATGTGTTTTACGGTGCTCCCAACACCTCGTTAACCGACACCACCATGTTTATGAGTCTGCCCACCACACTCAGTGTTCAGTATGATTATCATTTTGAAGGTGATTTTTATCTCGGAGCTTATTGGCTGCAGCCTTTACGATTTCGGCTGAAAACGGTACGACAACCCCCGATTCTCGCCGTTATTCCCCGGTATGAAACGAGGGTGTTTGGCGCCAGTCTTCCCTTTTCGGTTTACAATTACGAGAAAATCAGAGTCGGAGCTTCCCTGCGTTTTTATTCTTTGACTATTGGTACTGAAAGACTGGGAACTTTCCTCGGCATCGGTGATCTTTCCGGTATGGATTTTTATTTCTCGGTACGATTCAACTTAGACAAAGGCAGCTGCATGAGTTACAAAAAGGGCGCCTGCTCCAACGCTTCCTTTAGCGGAAAATAAAAACTCGTTAGAATAATAATCTGATGTTCCTATTTATTTATCAATATCCCTGATAAAAGCCTATCAGGCTTACTGTCAGTCATATAAGAGCATGAAAAAAAAGAAAATCAGAAAATACAATTTATTTTTATTCAGGTATTTTGAGTGTCTGCCTTTTATCATAATTCTGTGAAAATTCTATACAACTGATTATCAGACAGATAAATACCCGAAACGATAAAGGTAATTCATTATCGTTAAGCACTTTACATATCTGAGGCTCTGCATGAACGAAAAATGGACGTAAATTAAATTCAGAAAGTTATGAACTCTGGCCTACGCCTGTTAACGAAAAATAAGTATTTCTATACTATCTTTACCTTTTTCTACCCGGGAGCTTTTCTTTGTCATTTATATCTCAGTTGAAAAAACCACAAACTTAACATTTGAAAGTTGCATAAACAGGCAAAAATTGATAACATTGCAAACTAAAGACATATACATGAAAAAATTTATCCTTTTTGGAACAATTCTTTTGACTGCATTGTTATTTGGTTGCCAATCAAAAACCAACAACAATAAAAGTGCGCCAAAGGTTTCCGTATCAGCAGACAGCGCCCTTTCCATGCCTTACAACAAGCTGCTGACACCGGCAGGAACGCAGCTCTACTTCGGTGATTCGGCACTGGAAAATCATGCCTTGGATGTAGCCCTTTCGTCCGATGCCAAAACACTTGCAGTGGAAGGACGTTACAGCGTGGTTTTTATCAACACTGCGGACAACAAAATCCGGTACCGGCTTATCATGCGGAAATATGACAAAGGAAATGCCATGAATACCTATTCAGGCATCACCTGGCTTCAGGATAAGGGGAAACAGTTCGTTTTGTGGGGAAGCCGCAATAAATTGATGAAAGCCGAATGGGACGGCAATGCTGCCAAAATAATAAAGACATATTTTTTCAAACCAAAAGCAGGCGTAAGTGCTTCCATTCCTAACGAGATGGTTATCCGGAAGGAAAACGGGAAAACCATGATTTATCTGGTTCTAAACGGTAATGATGAAGTAGCAAAACTGGACATGGATGCCGGAAAAATTATCTGGCAACAGCCGGTGGGACTTGCACCTTACGGCATTACCATGGCCAAAGGTAAATTATATGTGTCCAACTGGTCGGGTTCGGTACCTCCGGCAGGCGACAAACAAACGGCCGGCATTCCGTGGGAAAAAGCTTCCGTTGACCGTTTCGGTACGGTATCTTCCGGAACCATAAGTATGCTGGACCCTCAAAGCGGAAGAACACTCCGGCAAATAAAAACCGGTTTGCATCCCAACAAGACCATCACGGGACCCAATGGACAGTTTGTGTATGTTGCCAACGGCAACGACGATAATATCAGTGTCATCAATACCAAAACAGACAAGGTTACCGAAACCATTTCGGTAAGACTAAATGAAGCAAAGAATCCCTATTTTGGCGATTCCCCTAACGGGCTTGCTCTCACCCCCGACGGCAGGCGCCTTTACGTAGCCAATGGCATGGATAATGCACTGGCGGTGGTGGAATTAGGACAAAAATCCAGTCGCAATGCCTCGGTACTCAAAAGCAGGTTGACTGGTTTTATCCCCACGGCAGCCTATCCCGGCGGCATTGCTATCCGCAACAACATACTTTATGTGGCTAATATTGAAGGCATCGGAGCCCGGCTGACAGTAAAAAATAAAAAAAACAAGGCATTTCAGACTTTTATCCGGATAAACGGTAAGAAGATGTCTACCGCCGGTGCTTACAACGCTCATCGCATGTTGGCTTCGGTTTCTATCATTCCCGTTCCCGGAAAGGAAAAACTAAAAACTTATACACAGCAGGTAGTGCACAACAACCGTCAGGCACGGTTGGCATTGCTGAAACTGCTGCCACGCAAAAACATGAAACCGGTTCCCGTTCCTGC